>DRKF01000120.1 GCA_011051915.1 Acidimicrobiales bacterium
TCGCGGGTCGGGCAGTCGATGTAGGCGTCGTGGGAGCAGATGTCGAGTGTGCGCCGACCCACCTCCCAGATCCGGTTCAGTAGTTCGTCGCTGCAGGAGAAGGACGGTCCGGTGGTGCGGGGGTGCAGTCGTTCGTGGACTTCCAGCTTCGTCAACCTCACTCCCGCTGAGGAGGAGACCCTCAGGTGCGCGATACGGAAGCCGATCGAGTCGAAGGACTCGAAGCGGGACGGCCCGCCCGGGGATGTGTAGCGGATCAGTTCGGATCGGTCACCGAGCCCGGCAACGGTCTCGAGGCCCTCACCGAACGAGAGACTGAACTCGACACCCGGCTCGCCGTCGACCTCCATCACCACGGTGCCGGACACGACCTGACCGAAGTCCAGGGTCAGACGCTGTTCCCCCGGGGGGATCTCACCGGGTGGCGTGTTCACCGGCCGCCGAACCGTCCCGCTCAATTGGGTGATGGGCCTGGCCACCAGGGATCCGTAGGGGAGACCCGGAGGATGCTGGTCGCCGTCGAATCCGAAGTGGTTGTTGGGGAGAATCGTGGCCCACGGCCATTCGGAGTCGTCGAAATCGGGGTCCGTCCACCCCTTGGGAAGCAGTCTGGCATCGAGGATCTCGGGCGGGCCGCCGATACCGGGTGAGGGTGCTGCGGTCCAGGCCTCGCAGCTCAGGGCTTTCCACGTGTCGTCGCTGACCAGCCAGGTGTCACCCAGAGATGCCTCCAGGAGCATCCCTCCCGCCCCGAGATGTCGGGTCGGTCTGGCCGGGAACCACCACGGAGTCGGTGAACCGTAGTAGCGGACGACCGCGGTGATGACGTTGGTTCCCACCCGCAGGGCACCGGAGAGGTCGACCTGGTCGTAGTGGAGACGGTTGGGTGCGGAGCGGACCGGTCCTCGAGCCACGACCGCGCCGTTGACGGCCATCACATGTCGGGAGTCCGAGGTCAGCCGGGCCACAGCTCGCTCGGGTAGCTCGGCGAGCTCGAATCGCCGTCGCATCAGAACCCAGGAGGGGCTGCGGGGATCCTCTGCCGGGCGGGTGACCAGGCCCGGTGACTCCAGATCGGGGAGCCGGTCCCAGATCCACCGGCCCTGCCAGGCGACCTCCTCCCGCCATGGCCACACCGGAGACCGGGGATCGGAAACGGCCATGGTACGCGGCCGCTCAGGCCGGTTCGGGTCCGGGCTCGCGTGCCTCGGGCAGGATCACGCCTCTCTGGGTGGTGATCCTCTTGTACTGGTCCAGACGGCGGTAGCGGTCGAAGTTGAACAGGGTGGTCTTGTAGTGGTCGCACCAGTCGAGATCGGCGCGGGCGGTGATCAACTCGTCGCCGGTGGTGACCGCCTGGGCCACGATCTGGCCCGACGGGGCGATGATCGCCGACTGGGCGAGGGACTCGACCCCCTCCTCGATTCCGCCCTTGGCCACGCCGACGACCCAGGTGCCGTTCTGGTATGCCCCGGCCTGCATGACCAGGTGATTGTGGAATCCCTGAAGGGCGTTCTGTCCCGGGTCGGGGGCATAGAACATGGGGGTGTTGTAGCCGATCAGGATGAGTTCGACACCCTGGAGTCCCATCTCGCGGTAGGTCTCGGGCCAGCGGCGATCGTTACAGGTGGCCAGACCCACCAGGCCGTCGAACGCCCGCCACACGTGGAATCCCTCCGAGGACTCCTCGAAGTAGCGCCGCTCGAGGTGCTGGAAGGGCCGCCACGGTTCGTCCTCGTCGTGACCGGGAATGTGGACCTTGCGGTACTTGCCGACGATCCTGCCGTCGCGTTCCACCAGAATGGTGGTGTTGTACCGGTGGCCGTCGGGAGTCAGCTCGGCGTAGCCGAGGGAGAATCCCACGCCCAGTCGGCGGGCCTCGTCGAACAGGGGCCGCACCTCGGGGTTGGGCATCGACTTCTCGAAGTAGTGGTCGTGGCCGTCGACCTCAGGGGTGAACCAGCGCGGAAAGAACGTCGTCAAAGCCATCTCGGGGAAGGCGACGACGTCGCATCCGGCCCGGGCGGCCTGATCCAGCAGTCCAACCAGCCTCTCCACCACCTCGGAGCGCGATTCGTCCCGGGCGATCGGCCCAAGTTGGGCGGCACCAATGGTGATGACCCTGCTCATCTGATCCCTTCTGAAATCGAGGTACGTCGGGAAAGCCCGCTCCGGTCACAGCGCCGACGGAGGGGCGCTGTGGGGCGGCGTCGAGCGTAGGGCCTGCGGCACCGCACGGCCACCGTGTCTCCCGGTGCAGGGGCGCTGTGGGGCGGCGTCGAGAATAGGCCCTGGCCGCCCGGAAGGCGCCGCGGACTCTCAGCTGACCCGGGAGGTGGAGCGATCCAGGAGTCGACGGAACTCACCGAGGGGATCCGCCATCCGGGCCAGGAAGATCATGGCGGCGATCGAATAGGGCTTGTGGCCGGCCTGGAGGTACAGCGGTACCCGGTAGCGGTCGAACACGGACGCCTCCACCTCGCCCTGTTCACAGGACACCCCGGTGATGTCGGCGGGCAGACAATGCATGTACAGGGCCTGACCGTCCCGGGTGGTGGCCATCAGTTCCTCGGTGCAGGTCCAGTCGGTGTGTCGGGCGTTCTGGGCCAGCAGCCGTTGTTCGAGGGCGTCGATTCCGTCGAAATCCCCGTTCCCGTACAGCTCGGTTCGTTCCTCCATGGCCGCGAAGGGAGCCCAGCTCTTGGGGTACACGACGTCGGCGTCGGCGAAGGCCTCGGACATGGAGTTGGTTCGGGTGAACGAGCCTCCCGACTCACCCGCCTGGCGACGGGCGATCTCCTCGACCTCGGGCATGACCTCGTATCCCTCGGGGTGGGCCAGGGTGACGTCCATGCCGAACCGTGTCATGAGGCCTATGACGCCCTGGGGCACCGACAGCGGCTTGCCGTAGGAAGGGGAGTAGGCCCAGGTCATGGCGATCTTCCGGCCCCGGAGGTTGTCGATCCCGCCGAAGTGGTCGACGATGTGGGCCAGATCCGACATCGACTGGGTGGGATGGTCGATGTCACACTGGAGGTTGACCAGTGTGGGCCGCTGTTCGAGGACCCCCTCGTCGTAGCCGGCCTGGACGGCGGCGGCTACCTCGCGCATGTAGGCGTTGCCCTTGCCGATGTACATGTCGTCCCGGATACCGATGACATCGGCCATGAAGGAGATCATGTTGGCGGTCTCCCGCACGGTCTCGCCGTGGGCGACCTGCGATTTGCCCTCGTCGAGGTCCTGGACCTCGAGCCCCAGCAGGTTGGCGGCGCTGGCGAAGCTGAACCGGGTCCGGGTGGAGTTGTCGCGGAAGAGCGATATGGCCAGACCCGAGTCGAACACGCGTGAGGAGATGTTCTGTTCGCGCATCGCCCGCAGGGCGGCCGCCACGGCCAGGGTGCCGCGGATCTCGTCGTCGGACCTCTCCCAGGTGAGGAGGAAATCGTCGTTGGTCATGGCGCTCACATCGAGTCGTTCCAGCTCGGCGAGGGCGGCGACCAGCCGATCGGCGGGGTCGCGGGTGGCGGCAGAGTTCATCGGTACTCCTTGGGATCGTTCGTGTTCGGAGGGCGGAAGAGGACTGGAATCGAGGTCAGGGAACGATGTGGGTCCCCTGACCGTGTTCGATGGCATCGTCGAGGTGCTGGGGGTTGGTGATGATGACCCTGCGACCTCCCCGGCGGATGAACCCGATGGCCGCTCGGACCTTGGGCGCCATCGACCCCGGAGCGAAGTGTCCCTCGGCGAGGTACCGCTCGATCTGGTCGACCCCGATCTCACCCAGCGGTTGGGCGTCGGGGGTGCCGAAGTTGATCATCACGTGTTCCACCGCGGTGGATATCACCAGCAACGGGGCCCCGAGATTGGAGGCCAGCAGCGAGGAGGTCATGTCCTTGTCGATGACCGCGTCGACGCTGTGCAGTCCCTCGGGAGTTCGTACGACGGGAATGCCGCCACCGCCGGCGGCCACCACGTGGTGGCCGCCGGCGACGAGGGTGTCCACGGCGTCCTGCTCCACGATGGCCAGGGGCGCCGGTGAGGCGACCACCCTTCGGAACCCCCGGTCGGCGTCCTCGACCAGGATCCAGTCCGGATGCTGGGACCGCAGCGTCTCCAGCTGGTCGGCGGAGTAGAACTCACCTACGGGCTTGGAGGGGCTGTCGAAACCGGGGTCTTCGGGGTCGACCTCGACCTGGGTGACCACGGTGACCACATGGCCGTCGAGGCCGTGCCGGGCGAGTTCGTTGGCGAGGGCCTGCTGTATCTGCAGTCCGATCGCCCCCTGGGTGTCGGCCACCGCGGAGCTGAGGGGGACGTGGTGGAGGCCCGCGTACTCCCGGGCGATCTCCGAGCGCAACATGATGAACCCCACCTGGGGTCCGTTGCCGTGGCTGATCACCAGGCGGTATCCCGATCGCACCAGTCCCACCAGGTGTGACGCGGTCTCGCAGATGGCGCGGTACTGGTCCTCCACGGTGCGGAGTTCCCGATGCTTGATCAGGGAGTTCCCCCCGATGGCCACCACCGCCACCAGGGGTGGGGCCAACTCGGTCGGGGAGGCCTCGGTCGGGGTCGACGGTTCCGGTTCCTGGGTCACCGGCCCGCCCCGCTCAGGAGTTCTCGGTGTAGGTATCGGGCAGGGCGGCGTAGAGGGCGGCGCACCGCACCAGGTCGGCCTTCCATGTCTTTTCGTTGGGGGCGTGGGCCTGGGCCTCGGCGCCGGGGCCGAAGCCGATGGTGGGTATGCCGTGCATACCGGTGATGGCGACCCCGTTGGTGGAGAAGGTCCACTTGTCGATACGGGGTTCGGCCTCGAACAGCGAGCGGTAGGCGGTGGCCGCCGCCTGCACGGCCGGATGCTCCTCCTCCACCACCCAGGAGGGGAAGTAGCAGTCGGTCGGGTAGCTGAGTCCGGTCCACGAGGGGGTGTCATAGGTGTACATCGACACCTTCGCCCCCGCTGCCTTGGCCGCGGGGAGTTCGGCTATCTGGCTCATCGCCAGTTCGGCATCCTCTCCGAAGGTGAGTCGCCGGTCGACGGAGATCGAACATCCGTCGGCCACCGCACAGCGGGAGGGTGATGTGTAGAAGATCTCCGACACGGTCAGGGAGCCCTTGCCGAGGAAGTCGTCGTCCTTGAGCCGGGTGTGCAGCTCCTCGAGTTCCTCGAGGATGTGGCCCATCTTGAAGATGGCGTTGTCGCCCCGCTCGGGAGCCGAGCCGTGGGCCGACACCCCCTCGACATCCACTCTGATCTCCATCCGGCCCCGGTGGCCGCGGTAGATGCCCCCGTCGGTGGGCTCCGTCGAGACCACGAACTCGGGTCGCAGCTCCTGTTCGTTGATGAGGTACTGCCAGCACAGACCGTCGCAGTCCTCCTCCTGGACCGTGCCGGTCATGACGATTGTGCAGTCCTTGGCCAGGCCCAGTTCCTTGATGATCTTTCCGGCGTAGACCATCGAGGCCATGCCGCCCTCCTGGTCGGAGGCGCCGCGTCCGCCGATGACCTCGTCGTCCTCGTATCCCTCGTAGGGGTCGAAGTCCCAGTTGGAGGCCAGTCCCACCCCGACGGTGTCGATGTGGGCGTCGAAGGCGACGAGGTGGGGGCCGTTGCCGATGTATCCGAGCACGTTGCCCATGGGGTCGATCTCGACGCGGTCGAAGCCGACCTTCTCCATCTCCTCCTTGATCCGGTTGATCACCGCCTCCTCCTGACAGCTCTCGCTGGGGATGGCGATCATGTCCCGCAGGAACCGGGTCATGTCGGGTTCGTACTTGGCGGCCAGCTCGTTGATCGAGTCGTACTCGGTGGCAGGCATTCGTTAACTCCCTCTGTGAAGCGCGCCGGCGGCTCTGGAGGCGCTCGACGGGCGACGGCTGGTTGAGTTCCGCCCGCTTCCGGGGGGCCGGAGTCGGACGGGGCGACGGTTCCGACCCGGTGGGTGCGGTGGCGTCGGCGGAGCCGGCTCATGGCCGCAGGCATCGAGGTCGTCGGAAGACCGGCCGGGGTCCGATGACCACCGGCGAGAAGATTGTACCCATACTCGGGATGCTTACTTTCGATCTACGCAATCGGGTGTCCGGCCGCGGGACGGGAGCCGGCGACGGGGCTCGCTCGATCTGCGCAGTCGGGTGTCCGGCCGCGGCATCGGGTGGCGGCCGGTGGGGTCAATCCAGGCGGTCGGGCAGCGATTCCATCACTGCGGCGTCGTGCCCGGGAACGAGTCGGGCCCCATGGCGGCGGCGGTCGGTCAGTCGGGCGATACTGCGGGCCTGCATCGTGGTGTCATGGCCGAAAGGGGGGAGTGGCCCGCCCTCGAGGGTGTGGCCGAAATAGGCGCAGTCGGCGCACAGGACGACCTCACCGCTGTCGAGGGCGACTCGTAGGGACTGATGTCCGGGAGTGTGGCCCGGTGTCGACATGCAGACCACCCTTCCGTCGCCGAACAGGTCGTGATCCCCCTCCACCGTGGTCACCTCGTGGCCCAGGTCGTAGTCGCCGCGGCGGAATCCGTTGGCCCGGCGGAGCTCGTCGTCGAACCCGGCCCGCCACTCCGCCGCCTGGACGATCACCCGGGCGTCGGGGATCTGGGCCAGACCGCCGGCATGGTCGAAGTGCAGGTGCGACAGCACCACGAAGTCGATGTCGCCGGGGTCGGTCTGGCGGTCCTCCAATCTGGCGGTCACGAGGTCACCAGGGTTCAGATCCAGGTCGAACCTCCGCGAGATGCGTTCCCTCATCGGGGTGTCGGTCACGGTGTCGGTGTGCATCCCGCAGTCGAACAGCACCGTCCCGCGGGGGTGGCGGACGAGCCAGGACGGAATCGGCAGGGTCACGGTCTCATCACCGGAACCGGACTCGAAGATCGACAGGGGAGCGGACAGGTGGCCGCAGCGCAGGGGCTCGATGGAGACACTCATGTGCCCAGCATTTCAGGCCCGAGCCGGGCGTGGGGCGGAGATTGCCGGGCTGGGTCTGCCCTCATTGTCGTTGTCGCCGGGTCGCCCCCCGGGTGGGGAAGGTGTCCGGATGTGGCCGGACCGGCCCACCGCTGGGCGGCGATTATGTGGCCATGACCCTCTGTGACGACTTCCGGGACCTCCACGCCGAAGGCACGTTCATCCTCCCCAACCCCTGGGACCGCGGCTCGGCCCTGGCTCTGGAGAACATGGGGTTCAGGGCCCTGGCCACCACCAGCGCCGGGCTGGGAAGGTCGATCGGCAAGGACGATCAGCAGGTGACCCGCGACGAGCTGGTGGAACATGTCACCAGGCTGGTGTCGGTTCTCCATGTACCGCTCAGTGTGGACAGCGAGCGTCTCCATCCCGACGATGCCGGCGGAATCGCCGAAACGGTTCGGATGCTGGCCCGGGCCGGGGCCTCCGGCTGCTCGATCGAGGACTACGACCCCGATTCCGGTTCGATCGTGCCCGTGCAGGAGGCCACCGAGGCGGTGGAGACTGCCGCCGCGGCATGTGCCGAGCACGGCCTGGTACTCACCGCCCGGGCCGAGAACCATCTGTACGGTGCCGGTGACCTCGACGACACCATCGAGCGGCTCGTCCGCTACGCCGAGGCTGGGGCCGAGGTGGTCTACGCGCCCGGCCTTTGGGCGAAATCCGACATAGGTCGGGTGGTCGCGGAGACCGGTGGACCGGTGAACGTCCTGGCGATGCCCGAGGGCCCCGCGGTGCCCGAACTGGCGGCTCTGGGTGTCAGGCGGGTATCGACGGGTGCGCGGCTGCACGGCGCGGCCCACCGGTGCCTGCTCGAAGGGGCCCGA
>DRKF01000121.1 GCA_011051915.1 Acidimicrobiales bacterium
CCTCACCGGGACCAGCGAGGTGGGGCTGGCCGGGCTTCACCGGGGCGAGAGGATCGACGAGGGGGATCTGCCCTCCCGCTACGTCGGTTTTTCCACCTGTTTCCGGCGCGAGGCCGGTACCTACGGCAAGGACACCCGCGGCATCTTCCGGGTCCATCAGTTCGACAAGGTCGAGATGTTCTCCTACGTGCACCCCGACCGGAGCTGGGAGGAGCTGGAACTCCTCCGCGAACTCCAGGAGGAGATCGTCTCGGAGCTGGGTCTGCCCTACCGGGTGATCAACGTCGCCGCCGGTGACCTGGGCCCGGCCGCGGCCAAGAAGTACGACCTGGAGGTCTGGCTGCCCTCGGAGGGTCGGTACCGGGAGATCACGTCGTGTTCGAACTACACCGACTACTCGGCCCGCCGCATGGGGACCCGGATGAAGGAGGCCAGGGGCAGCCGGCTGCTTCACACCCTCAACGGAACCGCCTGTGCCATCGCCCGCACCCTGGTGTTCATGTTCGAGAACCTCCAGGAACCCGATGGAACCTGGGTGATTCCCGAGCCTCTGAGGCCCTTCCTGGGTTTCGACTCCGTTCCTCCCCCCGGCTGACCCCTCTCACCCCGAAACGGAAAGCGCACCGCCATGGCCGACATCATCCGTCTGGAACCGATCGATGTTCCGGACCCGGGCGAGGAGGCCCCCGGACCGGGAGGCCCCGACCATCCGATGCGGAAGGTCACCCGCCAGGTGGCCTTCGAGGAGGGGGGATGGTCCGGTGAGCGCTCGGCCAAGGTGGCCGCCCTGTTCGACGGCCTCTCCGAGATCTGGCATCAGAACATCAGCGACGAGCGTCATGCTCCGCTTCTCGACGCCCTGGCCCGGGGCAATCCGGGCCGGGGACCGGTGGTCGAGCTGGGGTGTGGGCTGTGCGACTCGACTCCCCTGCTGGAACGGCACATCGGCCCCGTGGTCGCCGTCGATCTGTCCATGGGGATGCTGCAGAGGGCCACGCCCGATGTGGCCCGGGTGCGGGGCGACGCCGGTGAGCTGCCCCTGCCTTCGAACTGCGCCGGGAGCGTCGTGATGATCAACGCTCTGCTGTTCCCCGAGGAGGTGGATCGCATCCTCGCCCCCGGCGGGACGGTCGTGTGGGTCAACACCGTGGGGGAAAGCACCCCCATCCACCTGCCGGCCGAGGACGTGGCCCGGGCACTGCCCGGCGACTGGAGCGGCGTATGGTCCACCGCGGGCCACGGCCTGTGGGGGGTCTTCCGACGTTCTGCCGAGTCCGTCACCGGTTGAGGGGTTCTCAGGCCAGGGCCAGGCCCGCTCCGGCGGCGGCGATCCCGCCGATGAGCGTCACCGTGGCGTAGACCGCCACGGCCAGGTACCTGTCGTCCCTCCAGCGCTCCTGAATCTCGTGCACCAGGGTGGAGACCGTCGTCAGGGCTCCCAGTCCGGCCACACCGACGACGGTGGAGGCGGGGGAGCCGAGGGTGGAGGCCCAGCCCAGCAGGAACGCGCCTCCGAGGTTGACCAACAGGGTGCCGACCGGGATGTGGTGATGGTCTCGGTTGAGGTGGGAGAGCACGAACCGGAGGGCTCCGGCGACGGCGGCCGCGGCCACGAACAGTGCCGCGGTGATCATGCCCACCTCCGGGAAGCGGAGAAACCGACAATGTACGCGGCGAAGGAGATGACCACGGTCAACACGATGTAGGTGACCGCCAGGGAAACCCCGTCGTCGGAGAAGTGACGGGCCGAGTCCACGGCGAAGGAGGAGAACGTCGTGAGACCACCGCAGAAACCGGTGCTCAGGGCCACGGCGAGGGCCGGTCGGAGGGCCCGCCCGACCACCAGGCCCATGGCCAGGGATCCGAGGCCGTTGACGACCATGGTCGGCCACGCCAGCGCCGTTCCGTGGGGGAGCAGGTCCAGGACCAGCCAGCGGGCTGCGGCCCCGATTACCGCCCCGAGGGCCACGGCCACTATGAGCCCCGGTTCGGCCCGCAGCCGCTTCATGGGAGATTCTCCCGGACCGTCGTAGTCTGATTGGGTGCCGCCCCCACCGGGTGGCCGTGATCCAGGCAGATCGGGAGAGGTGATGCCGAATGGGCACCGTGGACATCGGGAGTCTTCGCCGGCAGTTCATGGCCGAGGGGCTCGACGAGGGCGACCTGGCCGAGGATCCGCTGGTGCAGCTGCAGGCCTGGATGGCGGTGGCCGAGGACGCCGGGATCCACAATGCCAACTCCATGGCCGTGGCCTCGGTGTCCGAGGACGGTCATCCCTCGGTCCGCAACGTGCTCATGAGGGGGATAGTCGACGGCGGTCCGGTGTTCTACACCAACTACGAGAGTCGCAAGGGGGTGGAGTTGAGCACCCGGCCTCATACCGAGGCTCTGTTCTCCTGGCTGGATCTCGAGCGTCAGGTCAGGATCGCCGGAACGGTCGCCCGCCTGAGTCCCGAGCAGTCCGACGCCTACTTCGCCTCCCGGCCCCGTCTCAGCCGCCTGGCGGCCCTGGCCTCGGATCAGAGTCGCCCGATCCCCTCCCGGGAGTGGCTGGAGAGGCGCTTCAACGCCCTGGTGGCCGCCCATGAGGGAATCGACGTGCCCCGCCCCGATCACTGGGGCGGTTTCAGGATCGAGCCCCGACGAATCGAGTTCTGGCAGGGGCGGGATCACCGTCTTCACGACCGCCTGGTCTACGAGCGGGCCGCTGGGGGATGGGAGATCGTCCGGCTCGCTCCCTGAGCCCGTCGGGGAACTCAGTTCGCCACCTCGGGGATGACCTCGCTTCCGATGAGGGCCAGGTGGTCGAGGTCGGCGAGGTCCAGTATCTGGAGGTAGAGCCGCTGCAGCCCCTTCGAGCCCAGATCCTCGATACGGGCCACCACCTCGTCGGGGGTACCGCAGATGCCGTTGGTGCGAAGCTCGTCCACCTCGCGTCCGATACGGGACGCCCGGTGGGTCACCTCGGCCTCGTCGGAGCCGCAGCACATCACCAGGGCGGCGGACCTGGTGATCTCGTCGGGATCGCGGTCGATGTCCCGGCAGGCCTGGTTGATCCGCTCGATTCCGGCGGGGATGTCCTCGACTCTCGGGAAGGCCTGGTTGTACTCGTCGGCGTAGCGGGCGGCGAGGCGGGGCGTCTTCACCCTTCCCGAGCCCCCGACAATGACCGGCGGGCGTCGAACCGGCTTGGGCAGAGCCGGTGACTCCCGGATCCGGTAGTGGCGTCCACTGAACTCGAAGGTGCCGCCCACCGGGGTGTCCCACATACCGGTGATGATCGCCAGTTGCTCCTCGAGCATCTCGAACCTCTCGGCCAGAGGTGGGAAGGGGATTCCGTAGGCGGTGTGCTCAGCCTCGTACCAGCCGGTACCCAGACCCAACTCGACCCTGCCCCCGCTCATCTGGTCGGCCTGGGCCACCGCTATGGCCAGCATCCCCGGATAGCGGAACGTGGCCGAGGTGACCAGGGTGCCCAGGGCGATACCGGTGGTTTCCCGCCCGAGGGCCGCCAGGGTCAACCAGGCCTCGGTGGGACCGGGCAGGCCGTCGGTGTCGCCCATCTTCAGCAGGTGGTCGCTCCGGAAGAAGCCGGAGAAGCCGGCTTCGGCGGTGGCCCGGGCGACGGCGAGCAGGGTTTCGTAGGAGGCGCCCTGCTGGGGTTCGGTGAATACACGCAGATCCATGGGATGAACCTACCGGTTGAGGGGAGACCGGGAGTCGCCGCCGAATGAACCTACCGGTTGATGGGGGACCGGGAGTCCTTGCCGCCGGCCGACCACGCCCGGACACCCCGGGCCAGGGCCGCCACCAGGGCATCCAGATGGGGACCGGTCCACGTCGGGGGGCGGGGTCCCCAGAGGATGGGGCTCATACCCCGAACCCGCGGTGGCAGTTCGATCTGAACCCCACCGTGGCGGGGCCGGTTGACCGGGTTCCGAAGATGGAGTCCCCGGAGCTCGCGGGGGATGAGATCCATGTCGGTGATGATCTCGTAATGCCCCAGGGCGGGGATCAGGTGGACGGCCAGGTGCTCGGCGAGCTGCCGGTTGGAACCGCCCAGCAGGATGCTGCGGTGGAGTTCGGGTCGACCGTATCCATGGATGGCGACCGC
>DRKF01000122.1 GCA_011051915.1 Acidimicrobiales bacterium
CGCCGATCCGCCGCGACGCCACCTGCAGTGACATCCCGGTGGCGAAGAGCCTCTGGATGACACTGTCGTGCAGGTCGCGGGCGATGCGTTCACGATCGGTCATGAGATCCAGCTCGCGTTCGGCCAGCCGGGCCCGGCTCTCGCTCTCCCTGCGGTCGGTCACGTCGCGCACGAGGGCCACTATCGAACGTGGCAGGTCGGGCCCGGGCCGCAGGGCCTGGAGATGCACCTCACACATCCGGGTTCGCCCGCTGCCGTCGGTCATCTCCCGCTCGTAGGTGGCCCACGGCCGGGAACCGTCCGCCAGAGAGGCCACCTTCTCCCTGAAGGCGGCGGCATCCAGCCCGGGTATGTGCTCGGGGGTGAGTCCCACCAGGTCGGCCGGCTCGAGACCCATCATCTCGCAGTAGCCCTGGTTCACGTACTCGATGGTGAGCGTGTCCTCCCGATGGATGACCACCCCCTCCCCGAGCTTGTCGAGAATCTCCCGGGCCCGGATCAGGTTGCTCTCGACGGCGGCGTGTTCGCTGATGTCGCGGGCCAGGGCCACGAAGTGACCTCCCCCCGACCTCATCGGGATCCACTGGGCCACCACCTGAACCGCCAGATCCCGTCCCGACCGGGTGCGGTGGATCGTGCGATAGGCACAGTTCGGGACTTCGGCTCCCTTGAGTGGCTCCAGCATCCGGGTCAATGACTCCCGGTCGAACTCGGGACAGAAGTGGAGCGGGGTCATCGCCTTGAGTTCGTTCGTGTCATAGCCGAGTTGGCGAACGGCTCCCTGATTCACGAAAGAAACGGCCAGGGTCGTGTCGTCGAACACGTACAGGGCGTCCTCGGCGGCGTCCAGGGAGGACAGAACCTCATACATGCGGGACTCGGCCTCCACCCGGTCGGACACGTCGCGCACGCTGGCCACCACCACCCGGCCGCCCGAGAGACCCGAGTATCCCTCGGGGTGAGCCGGATCGGCGGTGGGCTCCTTCCCCTCGGGGTCGACCTGGTCGGTGCCGGGGCCCTTCCCGATCGAACCCAGCTCGATCGGGGTGAGGCTGATGTCGGCGAAGAACGTGGTGCCATCGGCCCGGCAGGCGATCAGATCCAGTCCCATCCCCATGGGGCGGGCGAGGGCCCGCTCCTCGAAATCACGCCGCCGTCGCGAATGATCCACACGGACCGACTCGGGCACCAGGTCCTCCACCGACAATCCGGTGAGGGCACCCTCCCCGTAGCCGAACATGCGCTCCGCCTGCCGGTTGGCGTAGACGATGGCGCCCCGGTCGACGACCAGGATCCCGTCGGCGGAGCTCTGTACCAGAGCCAGAGCGAGCTCGGGAGCCAGATCCACCCTCGGCTTGTGTCCGCTCATGGTCCGCCTGACTGTCATGGGGAATCACTCGGGCGTCGGAGCCCCAGGAGGTCTCCCCAACCCTACCCAGACCGCCGCCCCGCTCCCGGCAGCCCCTCGCCCCGGTCGTAGCCACGGCACCCGGACCCGAAGTTTTGTCCAGTTACATAATGGGTCTTGTCCTCTCCAATGGGTGTCACTAGTGTCACACCACGAGGGGAAGGCGCCCGGCCGCTCGTCCGTCACCGCGGGGTACATGTGCCCCGGCGCCGACGCAGCCGGCGGCTCATCTCCCCTCATCGACCCCGAGCCGAGGAGCAGAACCACATGGCCAACGTCGTAAGAGCAGCCATCGCCCAGACCGAGTGGACCGGCGACAAGGACTCCATGATCGCCGAGCACGTGCGACTGGCCCGCGAGGCCTCCGCCCAGGGGGCTCAGGTCATGTGCTTCCAGGAGCTGTTCTACGGTCCCTACTTCTGCCAGGTCCAGGACGCCAAGTTCTACGAGTACGCCGAGTCGATCCCCGAGGGTCCCACCACCAGTCTGATGGCCGATCTGGCCAAGGAACTGGGGATGGTCCTCGTCCTCCCCATGTACGAGGAGGAACAGCCCGGGCTGCTCTACAACACCGCGGCGGTGATCGACGCCGACGGCACCTACCTGGGCAAGTACCGCAAGAACCACATCCCCCAGGTGAAGGGATTCTGGGAGAAGTTCTACTTCCGCCCCGGGAACCTGGGTTATCCGGTGTTCGACACCGCGGTGGGCAAGGTCGGGGTGTACATCTGCTACGACCGCCACTTCCCCGAGGGCTGGCGGGCCCTGGGACTCAACGGGGCCCAGATCGTGTTCAATCCCTCCGCCACCAGCCGGGGACTGTCCGCCTACCTGTGGCAGCTGGAACAGACGGCCGCCGCCGCCGCCAACATGTATTTCGTGGGGGCGATCAACCGGGTCGGGGTGGAGGACCTCGGCGACAACGACTTCTACGGCACGTCCTACTTCGCCAACCCCCGGGGACAGTTCGTCGAGGGCACCGCCTCGGACCGCGACGCCGAGCTGGTGGTCCGCGACCTGGACCTCGACCAGATCGCCGAGACCCGCAACCAGTGGGCCTTCTACCGCGACCGTCGCCCCGAGACCTACGGCGACCTCTGCGCCGACTGAACCCCTGCCGGATCAGGCCCTGCCCCGCTGCCGACATTCGAACGACGTCACTTCGATCCCGAGAGGAAACCGAGAGCAACCATGACCCACGAGGAACTCCTGGCCCGCCACCGCCGGGTGATGCCGTCCTGGCTGGCGCTGTACTACGACCAGCCGATCTCCATAGTCAGGGGTGAGGGCCGCCACGTCTGGGACGCCGAGGGCAACAAGTACCTCGACTTCTTCGGCGGGATCCTCACGACCATGACCGGGTACGACGTCCCCGAGGTGGTGGAGGCCATTCAGGAGCAGGCGGCCAAGATGCTGCACACCTCCACCCTCTACCTCATCGAGCCCATGATCGAACTGGCCGAGAAGATCGCCGGCCTCACCGACATCCCCGACGCCAAGGTCTTCTTCACCACCTCGGGTAGCGAGGCCAACGACGCCGCCGTGCTCCTGGCCACCAGCTACCGCCAGTCCAACCAGATGCTGGCCATGCGCAACAGCTACCACGGCCGGTCCTTCACCACCATGGCCCTCACCGGCAACCGGGCCTGGTCGGCATCGAGCCTGTCGGGACTGTCGGTCAGCTACGTCCACGGCGGCTACCGCCTGCGCAGCCCCTACGGTCACCTGCCCGACACCGCCTACACCGAGGCCTGCGTCCAGGACCTGCGCGACGTCATCACCATGACCACCTCCGGCGACGTGGCGGCCATGATCGCCGAACCCATCCAGGGCGTGGGCGGGTTCGCCACCCCGCCCGACGGCTTCTTCGGGGCCATGAAGGAGGTCCTCGACGAGTACGGGATCCTCTTCATCAGCGACGAGGTCCAGACCGGCTGGGGTCGCACCGGGGAGAACTTCTGGGGATACCAGGCCCACGATCTGGTCCCCGACATCATCACCTTTGCCAAGGGCGTCGGCAACGGTCTGTCCATGGGCGGGGTGGTGGCCCGCCCCGAGTTGATGGACTGTCTGACGGCCAACTCGATCTCCACTTTCGGCGGCAACCCGCTGAGCTGTGCGGGGGCCCTGGCGAACCTGGACTACCTGCTCGACCACGACCTGCAGCAGAACAGCCTCAAGGTCGGCAACCAGCTCATGACCGCCCTCGGTCCCGTGGTGGAATCCCAGCCCTGGTTGGCCGAGATCCGGGGCAAGGGGCTGATGCTGGCTCTCGAGACCGTGGTCCCCGGCGGACTGGAGCCGGCCCCCGAGTCGGCCTCGGCCCTCATGGAGGCCACCCGGAAGCGAGGCCTGCTCATCGGCAAGGGAGGCCTGTACGGCAACGTGCTGCGTATGGCTCCTCCCCTCAGCCTCACCGAGGCCGAGGCCGAGGCCGGGCTGCAGATACTCGTCGAATCGATCGAAGAGGTGGGCGGGGAACTGGCCTAGGGCGTCCCGCCCCACCGGCCGGGCTGACCTAGCCTGCCCAACAGAACCGGACAACCGATCGACCCATACCGATCGGACTCTCAACGGAGGGGAGAAAGACCATGAAGACCCTGATCAAGGGTGGGGAGGTCATCAGCGCCACGGGGGCCTCGCCCGCCGACGTGCTGATCGAGGACGACAAGATCCTGGCCCTCCTGAGCCCGGAGACGAGCCTCGGCATCGACGCCGACACCGTCATAGACGCCACCGGAAAGTACGTGATCCCCGGTGGGGTCGACGTTCACACCCACATGGAGCTGCCCTTCGGCGGCACCACGGCCTCCGACGACTTCGAGAACGGTACCCGCGCCGCCGCCTGGGGTGGCACCACGACCATCGTCGACTTCGCGGTCCAGAACGAGGGCGAGAGCGTCCGGGAGAAGCTGGACCTGTGGTTCGCCAAGGCCGAGGGCCGGTGCGCCATCGACTACGGGTTCCACATGATCCTCGGAGGGGTCGACGAGGTCGCCCTCAAGGAGATGGACACCCTCGTGGCTGAGGGCATCACCAGCTTCAAGCTGTTCATGGCCTATCCGGGGGTTCTGTACAGCGACGACGGGAAGATCCTCCGGGCCATGCAGCAGGCCGCCGGCAACGGGGCCATGATCATGATGCACGCCGAGAACGGCATCGCCATCGACGTGCTGGCCGAACAGGCCGTCAACCGGGGCGAGACCGCTCCCATCTACCACGGCATCGTCCGCCGGGCCGAGCTCGAGGAGGAGGCCACCCACCGGGCCATCCAGCTCGCCAAGGTCGGCGCCTGCCCCCTCTACATAGTCCACCTGTCGGCCAGTGGGGCTCTCGAGCAGGTGGCGGCGGCCCGTGACCGGGGGGCCAATGTCTTCGCCGAGACCTGCCCCCAGTACCTGTATCTGAACCTCGAGGACCATCTGGGTGCCCCCGGGTTCCTGGGAGCGGGCTACGTGTGCTCCACCCCGCTGCGCACCAAGCACGAACACCACCACCAGGATCTCTGGAAGGGCCTGCGGACCAACGACCTCAGCGTCGTCTCCACCGACCACTGCCCCTTCTGCATGAAGGAGCAGAAGGAGCTGGGCCTGGAGGACTTCCGGGCCATCCCCAACGGGATCGGTACCGTCGAGCACCGCATGGATCTGCTGTACCAGGGTGTGGCCCAGGGTGAGATCAGCCTTCCCCGCTGGGTGGAGTTGTGCTCCACCACACCGGCCCGCATGTTCGGCATGTACCCCCGCAAGGGTGTCATCGCCCCCGGATCCGACGCCGACGTCGTGATCTACGACCCCAACCACAAGTGGACCATCTCCGTGGAGAACCACCACATGAACATGGACTACTCCGCCTATGAGGGCATCGAGGTGTCCGGCCATGTCGACACCGTGCTGTCCCGGGGTCGGGTCATCATCGACAACAACCAGTACCTGGGCCGGGCCGGAGACGGTGAGTACATCCGTCGCGGCCTCTCCCAGTACCTGATCTGAGACCGGCACCGGCCGGCGGCCCCTCCTCCGCCGGCCCCGCCGGTTTCCGAGCAACCGTCAACCACCCGAGACCCACCCCCCGACCGCATCGTCCCCCTGGAGAGCAGAGATGGAAACCCTCACCCACTGGATAGCCGGAGAGTCCGTCGAGTCGACCTCCGGGCGCTTCTTCCCGGTCTACAACCCCGCCACCGGTGAGCAGATAGCCCGCACCGCCCTGGCGACGGCCGAGGAGGTCGACAGGGTCGTCGCCGTGGCCACCGAGGCCGCCGCCGCCTGGCGGGCCACCTCCCTGTCGCGTCGCACCCAGGTGATGTTCCGCTTCCGGGATCTGGTCGACGCCAACCGGGACCTGCTGGCCGAGACCCTCACCCGGGAGCACGGCAAGGTGCTGTCGGACTCCATGGGAGAGATCAACCGGGGGCTGGAGAACATCGAGTACGCCTGCGGTGTGCCCCAGCTCCTCAAGGGCGAGTACAGCGAGCAGGCCGCCACCAGTCTCGACGTTTACTCGATCCG
>DRKF01000123.1 GCA_011051915.1 Acidimicrobiales bacterium
ACCGCTCCGGTGCGGTGCGCCTCGAGGGTGAGGTCGTGGTGTTCGTCTACAAGGTGGCCGCCGAGATCGGCGAACTGGGTGACAACACCGCTTCTCTGCGATCCCAGATCGCCGGCGACGATCTACTGGCCGCGGCCATGGCCGGGGCCGGTTCCCGCACCCGGGTCCTCGGTCACACCCGGTGGGCGAGCGTCGGGATCATCTCCGAGCCCAACGCCCACCCCTTGGACTCACTGGAGTGCGGGCTCTCCGCCGGACCTCTGGTCACCGCGGTGCTGAACGGCGACGTCGACAACTTCGCCGACCTCAAGGCCCACCACGGCCTGGCGATCGCCACGGAGATCACGACCGACGCCAAGGTGATACCGACCCTCGTGTCCCGGGGTCTGGGAAGGGGCCAGGACGCCACCGAGGCCTTTCGGGCATCGGTCAGCGGCTTCGAGGGATCGGTGGCCATCGGTGCCCTGGCGGCGTCGAACCCCGATCAGATGATGCTGGCCCTGCGGGGGAGTGGCCAGGGTCTGTTCGTGGGGATGACCCCCGACGCGTTCATCGTGGCGTCCGAGCCCTACGGGGTGGTCGAGGAGGCCTCCTGCTATCTGCGTCTCGACGGCGAGACACCGGCCGATCCCTCCAACCCGGTGGGGAGTCAGGGGCAGATCGTGGTGCTCGACGCCGCCGCGGCGGGTTCTGTCGCCGGGATATCCCGGATCGGATACGACGGCTCGGTACTGCCGGTCGAGGAGTCCGAACTGGTCGTACCCGAGGTCACGACCCGTGACATCGACCGTGGCGACTCCCCCCACTTCTTCCTCAAGGAGGTGTCGGAGGCGCCCTCGTCATTCCTCAAGACCCTGCGAGGCCGGATCGTCGAGTCGGGCGAGGGCCTCGACGTCCGTCTGGGTGACGAGGTGCTTCCCGCCGCGATCCGGGAGAAACTGGCGGCCGGGGGCTTCCGACGGGTGATCGTCATCGGGCAGGGCACGGCGGCGGTGGCCGGGGAGAGTCTCGTGGCCTTCCTGTCCCCGCTGGTGGGGAGCAGGCTCGAGGTCACCGCCAGCCTGGCGACCGAACTCTCCGGGTTCGGGCTGGCCGAGGACATGTCCGACACCCTGGTGGTCGCCGTCAGCCAGAGTGGAACCACCACGGACACCAACAGGACGGTCGATGTGGTCCGGGCCCGCGGTGGTTCGGTGATAGCCATCGTGAACCGCCGGGGGAGTGATCTGACCGATCGAACCGATGGCGTGCTCTACACCAGCGACGGCCGCGACGTGGAGATGTCGGTGGCCTCCACCAAGGCCTTCTACGCCCAGATCGCGGCCGGAGCCCTGCTGTCCTACGGCATAGCCGAGGCCGTACTTCCCGGAGGGGTCGATCCCGCCGAACGGTCCGAGATGCTCGAGGCCCTAAGGCGAATTCCTCGGGCCATGAACGAGGTCCTGCGTACCCGCCCCCACATCGCGGAGGTGGCGGCCCGCCATGCTCCGCGCAACCGCTACTGGGCGGTCGTGGGTAACGGGGTCGACCGGACCGCGGCCCGCGAACTCCGGATCAAGCTGTCCGAACTCTGCTACAAGTCGATCTCCCAGGACAGCACCGAGGACAAGAAGCACATCGATCTGTCGTGTGAGCCCATGGTCCTGGTCTGCGCCTCGGGTCTGGACGGGTCCAACGCCGACGACGTCGCCAAGGAGGTGGCCATCTTCCGGGCCCACAAGGCGACTCCCATCGTGTTGGCCTCCGATGAGCAGAAGTACTCCTCCGCCGTGGAGATGCTCGTACTGCCCGACGTGCACCGGAGGCTGAACTTCATTCTGGCCACGATGGCCGGTCATCTGTTCGGCTACGAGGCCGCCCTCGCCATCGATGCCCTGGCCCGCCCCCTGCGGGAGGCCCGGGTGGCCGTCGAGAGGGCGATCGAGTCGGGTCATCTCACCGAGACGGCGTTCGAGGAACTCACCGCCGAACTCCGGGCCCCGGCCCGGTCCTTCTTCGACGGGCTCCGCACCGGCAGCTACAACGGCAGCCTGGAGGCCAGCACCGCCGTGAGGCTGGCCACCGTCTTCCGCTACGCCCTGGGGAACTCGGCCCTCGAGGCCTACCAGATCGACTTCGGCCGGGTGGGTACTCCCGCCCGGGTCGTGGAGGACCTGAACCTGGTGCTGGGTCTGGCGATCGATGAGCTGACCCGACCGGTCGACGCCATCAAGCACCAGGCCAAGACGGTGACCGTGGGTATCTCCCGCTCCGACGAAACGCTTCTGCGGGCCCCTCTGGTCCGTGAGGTGATGAAGGCCGGGGCCCCGCGCGACCGGCTGAGCTACCGGGCCCTGCGCACCCTCGTGGCCCTGGATCCGGCGGTGGTGGAGGTGGTGGGCTACACCCGGTACCGCATCGAGGGCGATGTCGAGGGCGAGGCGATCATCAGTGTGGTCGACCGGGGAGGGGTGTCGCGCGACATCC
This sequence comes from Acidimicrobiales bacterium, assembly GCA_011051915.1. GTDB lineage: Bacteria > Actinomycetota > Acidimicrobiia > Acidimicrobiales > Poriferisodalaceae > DRKF01. The sequence continues at coordinate 2,467 of DRKF01000123.1, forward strand.
CCTCACGGACCGACACGTCCCCGACACTCAAGGGCACCAAGCACCGGGCGGCCTTCGAACGGGAGGTCACGGTGGCTCGGGGCCGCAACGACGGCCGCACCGTGATCCTCGTGCCCGAGGTGAAGGACACCCAGACCACCGGGCTCACCCTGCTTCACGCCCGTTTCCACGATCGGCTGGAGGCGTCGACCATGAGGTCGGTGATGGAGGGCTACCGGGGTCGCTACGCCGCGCTCAAGGATGCCGTCACCGAGACCGAACCAAGCTTCCGTGACGATCTGCTGGCGACGATGGACGTGATCGATCTCCTGACCGAGCCGGTCTACGTCGCGGCCGGACACTGGACGGCCGGAACCAGGTGACATGAGGGACCGGCCGTGAAGGGAATCGGTATCGACAACGTCGAGGTGGGCCGGTTCAGGCAGATGCTGGCCCGACGCCAGGCCATGGCGGCCCGGTTGTTCACCCCCGAGGAACTCGACTACGCCAACAGCGCCAACGACCCCACCGAGCGCCTGGCGGCGCGGTTCGCCGCCAAGGAGGCGACCATGAAGGCCCTGGGAGTCGGGCTGGGTGCGTTCGGTTTCCACGATGTGTGGGTCGACCGGCACGACGACGGCCGGCCGTATCTGGTGGTACGGGGTCGAGCGGCGGAGCTGGCGGCCGATCTGGGGGTGGAGAGATTCGAGGTCAGCCTCACCCACACCGATTCCATGGCCCAGGCGGTGGTGGTGGCTCTGTGATCGCCGGCTGGGTGCGGTCGGTGGGATCGGCGCGGTCGGCCGGGATCCGAGGGTCGAGCGCGGCGGCTCTGTGACTCCCTTCCCGGAGGCTTGGCCGATGGTGGTCCGACGGCGATAGCCTCACGTTGGGGACTTCACCGAACAGGGGGACTTCATGGCGAGCACTGTGAGTCCGGCGGCAGCCGGCACCGAGCCGGCACCCAGGGTCCTGGTTGATCCGACCAGTGAGAAGGTGCCGGCGGCCCGGACCCGACCCGAGCCCCTCGAATCCATCACCGGTCGCACCATCGGCCTGCTCGACATCTCCAAGGCCCGGGGGAATCTGCTGCTGGATCGCGTCCAGCAGCACCTCGAGGGCCGGGGAGCGAAGGTCATCAGGTTCCGCAAACCGACCTTCGCCAAACCCGCCCCCGTCGATCTCCGCCACGAGATCGCCACCCAGTGCGAAGCGGTCATCGAGGCCCTGGCCGATTGAGGCAGCTGCACGTCGTGCAGTGTGCACGACATCGTGGATCTGGAGTCCCGGGGTGTCAGGGGGGTGTTCGTGGCCTCCGACCAGTTCGTGGACGGTGCCGCCGCCCAGGCGGCCGCCCTGGGGGCGGAGAACATGGCCGTGTTCGTCCCACACCCGATTCAGGACCGTACCGATGAGGAGATGGCCGTGATCGCCGACGGGGTGGTCGAACGTCTGATCGCGGCCCTGCTGGGGGACTGACAGTTCGCCGGAGCGAAGGGTTCCGACCCCGTCCCCGGCGACGGTCCCCGGTGGTCGCATGGCACCATGGACCGGATGCAGCCGGTTGTCCCTCCCGAGGCCATGAGAGAGGTCGACCGGGCCGCCGACCGGAGCCTCCCCGAACTGATCGAGATGGCGGGATGGGAGGTCTACCGCTGCGCCCGTTCCCTGATGGGTGGCACCTACGGACGAAGGGTGGCGGTGGTGGCCGGCAGGGGCAACAACGGGGCCGATGGTCGGGTGGCCGCCCGCCTCCTCGCCCGGGCCGGGGTCCGGGTCGACGTCGTCGCTCCCGGCCCCGCCGATCTGAGCTCGTACGACCTGGTGGTGGACGCCGCGTTCGGTACCGGGTTCCGCGGTGAGTACGACCCGCCGACGGTGGGGACCGTGCCGGTTCTCGCCGTCGACATCCCGAGCGGCCTGGACGGGCTCACCGGTGAGAACCGGGGTGCGGTGGTGGCGACCGAGACGGTGACGTTCGGGGCCCTCAAGCCCGGTCTGCTGCTCGGTGACGGGCCCGACGTGTGTGGTCGGATCGTGGTGCGCGACCTGGGTCTGGATCTGGGGCCGGCCGCGGTGGACACCTGGCGCCCCGAAGCCGGGGACGTCGCCCGGTGGTGGCCCCGACGCCCCCGAAGAGCACACAAGTGGAGCCGGGCCGTGAGGATCGTGGCCGGATCGGAGGGCATGGAGGGAGCCGGGGTCCTCTGCTCGGAGTCCGCCTACCGGGCCGGGGCGGGGATGGTGGTGGTGAGTGGCCGCGGCGGTGGGCCCTGGCCTCACGACCCGATCGAGGCCGTTCGCCGTCCCCTGGCCGGCACCGACTGGGTGGAGGGCGTTCTCTCCGACCTGGATCGGTTCCGGTCCCTGGTCATCGGGCCGGGTCTCGGGCGTGATCCGACCACCGCTGAGGGAGTCCGGCGGTTGGTGCAGGCATCCCCGGTGCCGGTGGTGGCCGACGCCGACGCCCTGGCGGCCCTGGAACTCGACCGACTGGCCTCCCGCGGGGGACGTGAGCTGGTGCTGACACCTCACGAGGGAGAGTTCCGGACCCTGACCGGCACCAGCGGCGGGGACGACCCCCTGGCCCGAACCCGCGAGGCGGCCCGGCGTGGCAACTGCACGGTGCTGCTCAAGGGCGCTCCCACGGTGGTGGCGGCGGCCGACGGTCGGGCCCTGGTGATCGACTCCGGCGACCGGCGTCTGGCGACGGCGGGATCGGGTGACGTGTTGTCGGGGATGATCGGGGCGGTGCTGGGCGAACGGGATCCCCTGGAGGCGGTGGGCGCGGCGGCCTGGTTGCACGGATTCCTGCCGAGGTCGGGTCCCACCCACGGCCTGGTGGCCGGGGACCTGGTCGATCTGATTCCAGTGGCCCTGTCCCGTCTGACGGGGACCCGGGCGGGATGAACCCCTCGACACACCCGACGCGATGTGTCGTGGACCGCGGGCGACTGGCCGGGAACCTGTCGGTACTGCAGGAGGCGGTGGCCCCCGCTGCGGTCATGCCGGTGATCAAGGCCAATGCCTACGGACACGGCCTGGTCGAAGCCGGTCGCATGTTCGACGAACTCGGCGTGTCGCGGATCGCAGTCGCCCATGTCGCCGAGGGCTGCGAACTCCGCCGGGCCGGGATCGAGGTGCCGGTCCTGGTGATGGGAGCATCACTTCCCGATCAACTCGGCGAGGGTCTGGCGGCGGCGTTGGAGCTGACGGTGTCCTCATGGGAGGGGCTGGAGGCCGTCGAGCGTGCGGCGGAGGTCCGGGGGGAACCGGCCGGCATCCACCTCAAGATCGACACGGGAATGGGGCGTCTGGGGGTGGCGGTGGAGGACGCCCGGGCCTTCGTCACCCGGGCCTGGGACTCGCCCTGGACCAGGGTCGTGGGCCTGTTCTCCCACCTGGCGTGTGCCGACGACCCCGACCTCGGTTCGGCCCGGGGGCAGGTGAGGCTGTTCTCCGATCTGGTCGACTGGGCCGAGAGTCACGGAATGAGACCGCCGGTGGTTCATCTGGCCAACTCGGCCGGTGCCCTGCGGCTACCCGAGAGCCGTTTCGACGCCGTGAGGGTGGGTATCGCCCTGTACGGGGTGAGCCCGACCACCGCCCTGGACCTGGCCGGGCTGACCGAGGGTCGTCTCCGGCCCGCTATGAGCTGGGTGTCGCGGGTCACCCATGTCAAGACCCAGCCGACGGGCCGCCCGGTCAGCTACGGATGGCGGTGGGCGCCGCAGGCGGAAACCCGGCTGGCGACGGTGGCCGTCGGCTATGCCGACGGGTACCACCGGTGCTCGACGGGGAGGGCCGAGGTACTGATCGGTGGCCGCCGGTGCCCGGTGGTGGGGACCATATGCATGGATCAGTTCGTCGTGGACGTGGGTGCTGAGGATGTCTCCGTCGGAGACGAGGTGGTCCTCCTGGGCGGGGACGGGTCCGGCGCCATCACGGCGGAAACGATGTCGGAATGGGCCGGAACCATTCCCTATGAGGTGCTCACGTCGATCTCGTCCCGGGTTCCCAGGCACTGGATACAATGACCGGTCGGTCTTCAGCCGCGGGAGCTCCTCACATGATCAGACTCCGTAGCCGGTCTGCTGCCGACACCCGGGCCATCGGTGGGGTCCTGGCCGATGTGGCCGGTCCCGGCGACGTGATCCTGCTGACCGGCGATCTGGGGGCGGGCAAGACCGTGCTGGCGAAGGGTTTCGGTGCCGCTCTGGGGATCACCGAACCCATGACCAGCCCGACCTTCACCCTGGTGCGGGAGTACGACTCCGATCCACCGCTCCATCACCTCGATGTCTACCGGCTCGTCGGGCCGGGAGAGATCACCGATCTGGACCTGCCGAGCCTCCTCGACGACGGGGGCATAACCCTCATCGAATGGGGAGAGGTCGTGTTGGGCGCGGTACCCCCCGACTATCTGAGGGTCGAGCTGGATCTGGCCCCGCCGACCGAGGATCCCGATGTCCGCACGGTTGTGCTCACCGCGGTCGGCGGCCCGTGGTCCGCCCGGATGCACCGGTTGTCGGAGGCTCTCGGGCCCTGGGTCGTGTCATGATCGAAGCCGGAGGCGGTGAGCGTCGGATGTTGAACTCTCCATGTTGATCCTGGGTATCGAGACCGCGACTCCCCAGGTCGGAGTGGCCATCGGGGGTCATGAGGGTGTGCTCGCCTCGTTTCACTCCACCCGCGACCGCCGCCACGCCGAGACCCTGGCCCCCGCCATCGGCTTCGTCTGTGAGCAGGCCCGGGTGGAGCTGTCCGAGATCGGTGTCGTGGCCGTGGACACCGGGCCCGGCCTGTTCACCGGATTGAGGGTGGGTCTGGCCACCGCGAAGGTGATCGCCAACGCCCTCAGGGTCCCCATGATCGGGGTCTCCAGCCTCGATCTGGTGGCCTTCCCCGCCCGCTGGACCGACCGCCTGATCGTCTCCACCGTGGACGCTCGCCGGGGTGAGGTCTTCTACGCCTTCTACCGTCGGGTTCCCGGGGGGGTGCAGAGGCTGGCCCCGCCCTCGGTGGTCGGACCGGGGGAACTGGCCGATCAACTGGTGGCTCTGGGTGAGGACGCGCTGATCGTGGGCGACGGCGGACAGCGCCACGAGGGAATTCTCGGTGACATCCAGGGGGTCGAGCTGGCGCGGGAGGGCTTCCGGTTCCCCGGGGCCGGAGCACTGGTGGAACTGGCCCACCCCCGTGCTCTCAGGGAGGAGTTCGTCCCGGCGTGGGAGATCACTCCCACCTATCTGCGCGAGCCCGACGCCCAACCGAACTGGCAGCAGAGGCCGGACCGGTGAAGGCGAACGCCCGCCCGGCTCAGGAGGCCGCTGCCGGCGTCACCGGTGACGTCGCGGATCGAGGGACCCCCTCGGGCGGTCCCGGCCCGGGGAGGATCGTTTCCCGGGCGGGTGGGCCCGGTGGTCCGGACCGCGATGTGACGGTGGTGATCCAGACCATGCGGAGGCGACACCTCTCCGCCGTCCGGCGTATCGACGCCGCCGTGTATCCCCGTCCGTGGTCCCTGGCGATGTACCACCAGGAGCTGGGCCGTCCCGACAGTCGTCGCTACGTGGTGGCGCGGGTCGACGGCCGGATAGCCGGCTACGCCGGCCTGATGATGGTGGCCGGTGAGGGGCATGTGACATCGGTGGCCGTGGATCCCCGGACCCAGGGCTGCGGGGTGGGGACCCGGCTGGTCCTGGCCCTGTGCCGGTGGTCGATACTCGCCGGAGCCTCGGCCCTCACCCTGGAGGTGAGGGAGGGCAACACCCGGGCCCAGGAGCTCTACACCCGCTTCGGCTTCGTCCCCGCCGGGATCCGCAAGGGCTACTACACCGACAACCGGGAGAACGCCGTCGTGATGTGGCGTCACGACGTCGCAGACCCCGAGTTTCCCGCCATGCTGAGGGAGATCGAGGATTCCCTCCCCGGGAACACCCGCTGGGAGCAGCAGTGACATCACGTGACAACGGCCCGGGAGCAGCAGTGAAATCGCGTGACAACGGCCCGGGAGCAGCAGTGAAATGGCGCGAGAACGGCCCGATGGGAGGGCTCGTGGGTCGGGCCGGTCCAGTACTCCGGGAGCAGCAGTGAGATGGCGTGAGAACGGCCCGATGGCGGTGGACGAGGGCACCGTCATCCTGGCCATCGAGACGTCGTGTGACGAGACGGCGGCGGCCGTGGTCGTGGGCGGGACCGAGGTCCGATCCAACGTGGTCAGCAGCCAGGTGGATCTCCACGATCGGTACGGGGGAGTCGTTCCCGAGATCGCCGGCCGGGCCCATGAGGCCCGTATCGCCTCGGTGGTGGCCGAGGCCCTGGTGGCGGCCGGGGTCGACGACGGTGGGGTCGACGCGGTGGCCGCCACGGTGGGTCCCGGGCTGATGGGCTCGCTGCTGGTCGGGGTGAGTTCGGCCAAGGCCCTGTCCCTGGTCTGGGATGTCCCCTTCGTCGGGGTCAACCACCTCGAGGCTCACTTCTACGCCGCTTTCCTGGAGGAGCCCGAACTGCAGCCGCCCCTGGTGATGCTGCTGGTGTCTGGTGGTCACACCATGCTCGTGTCCTTCGAGGACCACGGTCGGTACCGCCTGCTGGGCTCCACCCAGGACGACGCCGCCGGGGAGGCTTTCGACAAGGTCGCCCGCTACCTGGGGCTGGGCTATCCGGGAGGACCGGCGATCGACGCCGCCGCGGCCCGGGGTGATTCCGAGGCCGTCGCCTTCCCCCGGGCCATGGTCCGCGAGGGTCTCGACTTCAGCTTCAGTGGGCTCAAGACCGCGGTCATCAACCACGTGAGGGCCAATCCCGAGGTGTCCACGGAGGATGTGGCGGCCTCCTTCCAGGCGGCGGTGGTGGACGTACTGGTCACCAAGACCGTCCGGGCCGCCCGCCGGGTGGGGGCGGGCGGGATCTGCCTGGCCGGTGGAGTGGCGGCCAACACCCAGCTGCGGGCCGATCTGCTCGACGCCGGTGAGAGGGAGAACATGGCGGTGCACCTGCCCGGCCGGGTGATGTGCACCGACAATGCGGCGATGGTGGGTTCGGCCGCCTGGTGGCGTCTGCGATCCGAGGGGCCCGACCCCCTCGACACCGGAGCCGATCCCTCGCTCAGGCTGGACTTCGTGGAGTAGTCTCGTCGACGTTCGGTGGCGCCCCGAGGATCGAGGTGGCCCGAAGGTGTGAGTTTTTCGGTGGCAGGGGTTGTTAGGTGTCCGGGGCGCGCCTATCGTTGGCACTCGATAGGTGAGAGTGCTAATGCCCACTTGGAGGCACGAGAAATGAACCTTCAGCCCCTCGAGGATCGTATTGTGGTGCGCCCCAGCGCCGCAGAGGAGACCACGGCCAGCGGCCTGGTCATCCCCGACACCGCCAAGGAGAAGCCCCAACAGGGTGAAGTCCTGGCCGTCGGTCCCGGACGCCGGTCCGAACATTCCGGTGAGCTGATCCCCCTCGATGTCAAGGAGGGGGACACCGTCGTGTACAGCAAGTACGGCGGTACCGAAATCATGGTGGACGGTGAGGATCTGCTGATTCTCAACGGCCGCGACGTCCTCGCAATCGTCAAGTAGTCAAGAAGGTCCCCCAGATGGCAAAGATCCTGAAATTCAGCGAAGAGGCTCGCCGCGGCCTCGAGGCGGGCGTGGACAAGCTCGCCAACGCGGTCAAGGTGACGCTCGGCCCCAAGGGCCGCAACGTCGTCCTCGAGAAGTCCTTCGGGGCTCCCACGATCACCAACGACGGTGTCAGCATCGCCCGGGAGATCGAGCTCGAGGATCCCTTCGAGAACATGGGCGCCCAGCTGGTGAAGGAGGTGGCCACCAAGACCAACGACGTCGCCGGTGACGGCACCACCACTGCCACCGTGCTGGCCCAGGCCCTGGTTCGGGAGGGCCTGCGCAACGTGGCCGCCGGTGCCAATCCGATGTCGCTCAAGAGGGGCATCGAGAAGGCCGTGGCCACCGCCGTGGATCGCATCCACGACATGGCCGAGGATGTGTCCACCGACAAGGGCAAGGTCGCCTCGGTGGCCTCCATCTCCGCCGCTGACACCAACGTCGGTGAGATCCTGGCCGAGGCCTTCGAGAAGGTCGGCAAGGACGGTGTGATCTCCGTGGAGGAGTCCAACACCTTCGGCATCGACCTCGAGTTCACCGAGGGAATGCAGTTCGACAAGGGCTACCTGTCGCCGTACTTCGTGACCGATCCCGAGCGCCAGGAAGCCGTGCTGGAGGACCCCTACATCCTCTTCGTCAACGGCAAGATCACCGCTGTGGCCGACATGGTCCCGGTCCTGGAGAAGGTCATGCAGGCCGGCAAGCCGCTGCTGATCATCGCCGAGGACGTCGAGGGCGAGGCCCTGGCCACCCTGGTCGTCAACAAGATCAGGGGCACGTTCACCTCCGTGGCCGTCAAGGCTCCCGGGTTCGGTGAGCGCCGCAAGGCGATGCTGGCCGACATGGCCATCCTCACCGGCGGTCAGGTCATCTCCGAGGAGGTCGGCCTCAAGCTGGAGAGCACCACCATCGATCTGCTGGGTCAGGCCCGCAAGGTCGTGGTCACCAAGGACGAGACCACCATCGTGGACGGCGCCGGCGACAAGGCCGATGTCGACGCCCGAGTGGCCCAGATCCAGCGGGAGATCGAGGACACCGACTCCGACTGGGACCGTGAGAAGCTGCAGGAGCGCCTGGCCAAGCTGGCCGGTGGTGTAGCGGTGATCAAGGTCGGTGCCGCCACCGAGGTGGAGCTCAAGGAGCGCAAGCACCGCATCGAGGACGCCGTCTCGGCGACCCGGGCCGCCATCGACGAGGGCATCGTCCCCGGTGGTGGTACCGCCCTGCTGAGGGCTCGGGCCGCCATCAACGACCTGTCCCTCGACGGGGACGAGGCCACCGGCGCCTCCATCGTGTTCCGGGCCCTCGACGCCCCCTGCCGCCTCATCGCCCAGAACGCGGGCTTCGAGGGTGCAGTCGTCGTGGACGCGGTCGAGAAGAGCACCGGGTCGGAGGGCTTCAACGCCGCCACCGGCGAGTACGAGGACCTGGTCAAGGCCGGTGTCATCGACCCCGCCAAGGTGACCCGGGCGGCCCTGCAGAACGCGGCCTCCATCGCCGCTCTCCTGCTGACCACCGAGACCCTCGTGACCGACAAGCCCGAGGAGGGTGGAGCCGACGCCGCCGCTGCCGCCGCCATGGGTGGTATGGGCGGCATGCCCGGCATGATGTAGTCGACCTCTCCCAGAGGAAGATTTCGACCGGGCCCGGGTCTCACCGACCCGGGTCCGGTCGCGTTTTCACACCGGTAGGGTCATCTCCATGGATCGACCTCCCCCCGACCCCAAGAAGCTGCTGAACTACTGGATGGAATGGGAGAGCGGTGAGACTCCCCCGGGGCGGACCCTGGCCAATCTCAAGACCAACGGGCTGAGGGACCTCCTCGAGAAGTGGGCGGAGTCGGAGAGCTGAGCCAGGGCGATCAGTTCATACCCCGTCCTCCCGGAGTGCGGGCGGGGAATCCGCCACCCTGGCAGGGCTGGTCGGAGGACCGGCGTCGGGTGGGGTTGACCTTCTTGGCCGAACGTCTCGCCGGGCGATCCGTCGACCGTCCGGCGGTGTCGGACCCCTCAGCGGTGCTGGTGCCTCTCTACCCCGATGACGACCGAGCCGGGGAGACCCGGGTCATCCTGACCCGCCGGAGTCGGAACCTGCGCCTGCACGCCGGTGAGGTGAGCTTCCCCGGGGGGAGGATGGAGCCCGGTGAGTCCCCTCCCGAGACGGCGCTTCGCGAGTCCCACGAGGAGATCGGCCTGGATCCGGCCAGGGTGGAGATAATCGGCGGGTTGGAGCCCCTGTCCACCCGTTCCAGCGCCAGCCTCATCCTGCCGCTGGTCGGTCGTATACCGGACCGACCGGAGCTGACCCCCAATCCCGACGAGGTGGCGGCGATTCTCGACCTCTCGCTGCTGTCCCTCACCGAGGACGGTGTCCATCACAGCGAGCTGTGGCCGTGGGAGGGGCGTATGCGCACGATTCACTTCTTCGAGGTGCCCGGCGACACCATCTGGGGAGCCACCGCCGGTCTGATCCACCAACTCCTGCTGGTCGGTCTGGGTCTGAGCTGACCGCCCGGTCGGGCCGGGCCGCCTCGGGATGTCCGCCGGCGAAACCCTGACCGGAGGCACCGGGTGGCGGGTCGGGCCACCGGGGGAGACCCACGAAACTGCACCGGGGCTTCTCACAACGGAGGGCCCGGTGGTCGAAGGGGAAGGGTGATTCCCGACCCCACCCACCACCGATGAGCGTGGTTCTCACCCTGGTCGAGGCCGTCGGCGTGCTGCTGGCCTGGATCGCGTTGCGCACCTTCCACCGTCGCCGGGCCCTGGCCCGGGCCACGGACCTCTCACGTGAGCTGTCGGAGAGTCTGCCCGACTCCCTGGCGTGGTTCTCCGCCACCCCCGGAGTCGACCGAGCCGAACTCCACGTCTGGGCCGATGGGGTCCTGGGCCATCGCGGGATCTACCGAGCCGGTGATGACGGTCTCAATGTCGTGGAGCCGGAGGATGACGGAGGTGGGATCGGGGACGTGAGATCGGCGGAACGCCCCACCTTCGTGGCGCCGAACCTGATCGTGTTCCCGATCCTGGCCGGTACGGAGAAGGTGATGCATCTGGTGCTGCGTCTTCACCGGGGGCTCCGCCGGCGTCCCCGGGCGCTGACGATGCTGAGGGCCGGCCAGGCCGTGCCCCGATTCGGTACCGCTCTGGGCCGGGGCATAACGGTGGGG
>DRKF01000124.1 GCA_011051915.1 Acidimicrobiales bacterium
GCAGGGCCGGGACCACGTTGCGTACGGCCTGGGGGAGGATGGCGAAGCGCAGGGCCTGCCACTGGGTGAGCCCCAGGGCCCGTGCCGCCGAGCGCTGGCTCTCGTGCACCGACTCGATTCCGGCCCGGTAGACCTCCGAGGTGTAGGCCGAGTAGCTGATGACCAGGGCCGTCACTCCCCAGAAGACCGGATCGTTGGGAACCCCGGGAAGGGTCAGGGCCGGTACTCCGAAACCCAGGATCAGGATCAGCAGGATCAGGGGGATCCCCCGCAGGATGTCGATGTAGACGATGGTCAGCATGCGGAGGGGGAAGAACGCCGGACCCCTCAGACTGCGGATGACCGCGACCAGAAGGGCGAAGGCCAGGATCAGGATCTCGGCGACGATGAACATCTTCACGTCGAGGGCGAATCCGCCCCACACGGAAGGCCACACGGCCTTGAAGTGCCTGACGCTGAAGAACTGCTGTCTCACCGCCGGCCAGGTGGATGACGACAGCACGGCCCAGGTGGCCAGGCCGAACAGCACGACCGTGGACACGAAGGCCGTGAGGGCGCCGCGTGCCCCGTCCTGGACCTTGAGTTCCTTCCACCGGTGCCCGAGACCCGAGGGGCCGTGGTCCCCGGTCAACCGCGGTGGACCGTGGCTGACCGGGGATTCGGTGTTCACCCTCGGACTACTTGCTCAGGGTCTTGATATCGCCGCCCTGGTTCAGCCATTCCTCCTCGAGGGAGGCCACCGTCCCGTCGTCTATGAGGGACTGCAGGGCCTCGTTGACACAGGGGACCAGCGGCGAGCCCTCCTCGAAGAGCATTCCCAGCTCCTCGGGGTTGTCGCTCATGGCCGGCAGGACCCCGACGATGGAGGCGTCGGGGATCTCCACCGCGGTGATGAAGTAGGCGGTGGGCAGGTCGAACACCAGTCCGTCGACCTGGTTGGCGTCCATGGCCGCCTTGGCGTCGGCGTTGGTGTCGTAGACGGCGGGCGGGGTGGAGGGCTTGATGAAGTCCTCGATGTAGGCCAGGCTCGTCGTTCCGATCGCCGCCCCCAGCTTGGTGTCGGCCAGATCGGACAGGCTGGTGGCCTCGATGACGGGGGAGTCGTCGTAGGCGATCAGGGCCTGCTTCACCTTGTAGTAGCCGATGGAGAAGTCCACCACCTCGTCGCGGTCGGGGGTGATGGAGAACTGCTGGATGTTGAAGTCGTAGGGCTTCGAACCCGGGGCGATGGCCTGGTCGAATCCGGTCCGGACCCACTCCACGTCGTCGCGGGCGAAACCCATCCGATCGGCGAGGGCGTACACCAGGGCACTCTCGAATCCCTGACCGTTGGTCGGATCGTCATCCATCATCCAGGGCGGGAAAACCGCCTCGCCGGTGGCCACGGTGAGCTTGCCGGGGGCGAACAGTGACAGATCGGCCACGGCGCAGGACTGGCCTCCACCGTCGGAGGTGCCATCGGCGGCCTGGTCTCCCGAATCCCCTCCGGAGCTGTCGCCGCAGGCCGCCGCCAACAGAGCGAGAGCGATCAGCAGGGCAATGATGCTGCGTTTCATCGGATGGTTCCTCCTGTTTGTTCCCGTGCGGCGACCGCACGGTCCTGGGGCCAAAATAGTCCCGGTTGTGAACCGGCCACGTTCACGCCGTACCTTGACCTCCCGAGGGGAGGCGAATCCAAGTGGAAGACCGGGGACTCCTCGCCCGCAACGCGATGTACGTCGGTGGCGCCATCGGCCCCTTCGGGGCCTCGATCGTGGTCCCGATGTTGCCGGAGCTGCGAAATTCGTTCTCCGCCTCGTCCGAACAGGTGGCGGGATCCCTGACGGCCTACTTCATCCCCTTCGCCGTCCTGCTGGTGGTGTCGGGAACGATCGGGGAGAGGTTCGGACGGCGCCGGGTGGTGAGGGTCTCCCTGGTCACCTACGCCATTTCCTCCCTGGCCTGTGCAGTGGCGCCGGGACTGGGGCTGTTCCTGGCGGCCCGGGTGGCTCAGGGGGCGTCGAATGCGTTCATCACCCCGCTGCTGCTGGCCGGTCTGGCCGACATCCATCCCCCGGACAGGCTGGGTCGGGCCGTGGGCATCTACGGCAGCTTTCAGGCCGGCGGCCAGGTCCTGGCCCCGGTGGTGGGAGGGTTGGCCGCCGAGGTCGACTGGAGACTGGGGTTCATCCTCCCCGCCGCCCTGGCCCTGTTGCTGTGGTTCACCCCTCCACCGGGTGAACCCCGTCCGGGTACCGACCGGCCACCCGTGGCGGCGCTGTTCCACCGACGACTGCTCATGCTGGGGCTGGCCTCGTTGGCCTCGGGAGCCGGTGTGATCGGTATCGGCTACCTGGTCGCCCTCTACAGCCGCGACACCCTCGGGGTCAGTCCGGCGGGGACCGGACTGCTCCTGATGGCGGGTGGAGGGGCGGGGGTCGTGGCCAGCCCCTTCCTGGGTTCGCTGGTCGACAGGCTGGGCGGCAGGAGGGCCGGTGCCATAGGGGCGGTTGCGGCGGGCACCGTGGTGGTGCTCCTGGGCCAGACCCGAAGCGTGGCCCTGGTGACGCTGTTGTGGGCCGGGGTGGGTGCGTCGGCGGGACTCATCCGGATATCGCAGCAGAGGCTGGCGGTGGGACTGGTGCCCCGCAACCGCGGTGGTGCCGTCTCCTCGGTCCTCTCCCTGCGATTCGCCGGTCATGCGATGTCGCCGATCCTGTGGACCTCGTTGCTGGCCCGCGACCCGGGAGTGGACTTCCTGGCCGTGGGTCTGACCGCGGTCCTGGTCGTCGTCCTGTTCGGCGCGATGGGCCCGGTCGGCAACCTGTCCGAAGAGCAGAGCGGAGAGGGGTTCGAGCTCACCGATTGACCGCCATGTTCCACCAGCGGCGCAGGCGGGTTCGAGCTCACCGATTGACCGCCATGTTCCACCAGCGGCGCAGGCGGCGGGCGTGATGACCCGGCATGAGGACCACGTGATTGCCCAGGGGCCTCTCGAGTATGTCCTCGACGGTGCCGGGAGGGAGGCTGACATCCACCTGGGTGCGACAGAGGTGTTCGGAGTGCCCGTTGTGGGTGATGTGTCCCTCGGCCAGCCAGAGACGCTCGAGTCTCGATCCGCCGATGCGAATGAGGGTGACGTCGGCCTCGGGGAGATGGCCCCGGATCCCGACACCGATACCGGACTCGAAATGGGTGGTCAGCTCGACCCCGGTGACCAGGGAGGGGGCGATGGTGCAGTGGGCCAGGGTCACCGTGTCGGTGGCGGGATCCAGCCGGGCCGGATTGGCGATCCACGACGACGTGTCGTAGAGGTACCTGACCCACATCATGGCCAGGGTGCTGTTGAGGTCCCCCTCACAGCCGGCCACGATTCTCTCGTCGTTGAGGGCGGCCAGGGCCACACACCCCGAGGTTCCCGGTTCGGACAGCAGGTCGAAACATCGCACGGCCACGGCATCGAGTGTCCGGTCGTAGACCACCTTGTGGAGGGCGGGTTCGAGACGGGCGGCCTTGCGGATCTCCGACACGGTCACCGTGCTGACCCCGGTGACCGAGGTGATGTCGGTGGTCAGCCTCTCGGTGTCGACCTCGGGAGCCGATCCGTAGCCGGCGAGGACCTCCTCGGTCGGAATGGTGACGACCGTGGGTCCCCACGCCTGCCGCACGGCGGCGGGGGAGGGGGAGCTGGCGACCAGCCAGTCCGAGGCCCCGCCGACCAGACCGATACGGGCCTGGCGGAAACGGTGGACGGCGGTCACGTCGACGATGGCGTCGGAGACAGTGGCCCGATCCTGCTCCGAGGACGGATCGGGGAGATAGAGGATCCGGCCGGTGCCCCCGTCCTGGCGGATCCGCGCCAGGGTCTCCAGGCAGGCCGGGAGAGAGTTGTGGAGGGGATGGGCGACCAGCAGTGCCGGCTCCCGGGCGACCCGTGAGCGTTCCTCGAGCAGGTGGAGGATCCGTCGTTCGGTACCGCCGGTGGCGACGAGGATGAGGAAGGGGGCGTTCGCGATGTCATCGGGCCCGCCCCTGTGGCCACCGGTCTCTTCCAGCAGAGCCCGGTGGCCGGCGGTGATGGAATCGACGACCGCGGCGTCGTGCAACTCCGAGGCCACCACGGCGTAGGTGAAGCGGGATTCGGTCATGTATCCATTCGACCTCCGGGATGGGGGACCCGAAAGGGGCCAAGGTCCCCCTTCGGCGTCGCTAGGCTCCGAAGGGGAACTCCGCGGGAGTTCACGAGGTCGAGGGGTGATCGGGTGATCGGTTCGGGGTACGGCCATGGATAGCCGGGGGCAGGCGAAGGAGAGCCTGGGGGACATCGTCCTGGGCGATCACGAGGGGACGGGGAAGACCCTGGCCGAATGGGCCGGGGGTCGCCCTCTCGTGGTCCAGATGGTTCGTTACTACGGTTGAATTCCCTGTCGGGACTATCTCGTCCAGTTGGGCGAGCACGCAGCGGAATTCGACGAGGCGGGCGTCGCGGTGGTCTCCGTCGGGGGTTCGGCGGAGTATCAGGCCCGGGATCTGGCCGGCAGGGGACATCCGTTCCCCGTTCTGCTGGACCCTGATCAGATCCTGCGATCGGCGGTGGGATTCGGCGATCTGTCCAAGCTCGACATGTTGAAGCCGGAGGGGGCGCGCAACTACTGGAGATCGTTCCGACGGGGAGCCCGGCAGGGCCGACCGACCCGCGACCGCGAGCGCTCGCCGGGGATCGTTGTCCTGGATTCCCGTCAACGTCCGGTGTGGGCCCGTGAAGGCCGGGCTCTGGGTGACTATCCCGCGGTGGGGGAGGTCCTCGCCGAGGTGAGGAGACTGACCGAGAGGGGAGATCTGCGGTGAAGGTGACCCTGCTGGGAACCGGAGGTCCCCGCCCCGACGTGGACCGGGCCGGGCCGGCGACTCTGGTCGAACACGGTGGGCACAGTGTCCTGGTGGACGCCGGCAGGGGAGTGGCGACACAGTTGTTGCGGGCCGGAGTGGGGGTGGAGGAGATCGACGTCGTACTCATCACCCACTTCCACTACGACCACACCGTCGCTCTGGACGATGTGATCATGTCGGCGTGGAACAACGGACGAACCCGGCCCCTGAAGCTGATCGGCCCGGTGGGGCTGGCCCGTCTGGTCGAGGACTACTTCACCCGGATCCACGCCGCCGACATCCTGTTCCGACTCAAGGAGTGTCTCTACACCGGTGAGGACCTGGTTCACCCCCGGGAGTTGGTTGACATAACGGAGCTGGCGGGGGACAGGTCGACGGTGACGGAACTGTTCGACGGTGAGCTCGCCGTGGAGGCCGAACCCGTGGACCATGGACACGCCTTCGACCTGAGTCGCGAGGAATGGCCGTGCCTGGGTTACCGGCTCACCGCCGGTGGCCGGGCCGTGGCCGTCAGCGGTGACGCCATCGACTGTCCCGGTCTCAGGCGTCTGGCCCTGGGTGCCGATGTGCTGGTTCAGTGCTGCTACTACGCCGGGATCGAGCTGTCCGATCCGGTCGTCGCCGTGGTGGCCGAACTGGTCCTGGCGGCGGCTCCGTCGGTGGGTCCCATGGCCGAGGCGGCCGGGGTCGGGACCCTGGTTCTGACCCACATTCGCCGGAAGTCTCCCGAGGTGCTCGACTCCATGGTGGCCGAGGTGCGGGCCCACTTCGACGGCGAGGTGGTGGCGGGAACCGACCTGTGGAGCAGGGAACTGGGCTGACGGCCAGGCGGCGGCTCTGTCGAGGTCGGGTTGAGTCCTTCGCGCTCTGATTGCCAAGTTGACATAATGAGGATTATCGGCGCTCCCGGATCTGTGGCACCCAGCGCGCGCTATGGCGCGCGAATGGTGCCATAGATGGGTTGGGGTTTGGATCTGTGGCACCCAGCGCGCGCTATGGCGCGCGAATGGTGCCATAGATGGGTCTGGGCGGCGGCGGGTCAGTCGTCGGCGGGTGGGACCGGTGGAAAGACGACGGTGATGGTGGGCAGGGTGAACACCGGCGGCGTCGTGGTTGTGGTCGTGGGGGCCGTGGTCGACGTCGTGGTCGTCGTGGTCGTGGTCGTGGTCGTGGTGGGCGGCAGTGTGGTCGTGGTCGATGTGGTGGTTGTCGTTGTGCTCGACGAGGACGTGGTCGTCGAGGACGTGGTGGTCGTGGGGGCCGTGGTCGACGTCGTGGTCGTCGAGGACGTGGTGGTCGTGGGGGCGGTGGTCGACGTCGTGGTCGGGGTGGACGTCGTGGTGGGGGCCGTGGTCGACGTGGACGTCGAGGAGGACGTGGTGGTCGACGAGGTCGTGGTCGTGGGGGCCGTGGTGCTGGTGGTTGCGATCGTCCCGACGGTGGGATCGGGATCATCCGAGGCCGGTTGGAGGCCGGTCGGAGCGGGGCCAGTGGTGACCGGAGCCCCGGTGGTGACTGTCGGGGTCACCGTCGTGGGGGGGACGGTCGTCTCGTCGGCTCCCGCCGGTCGGGCCACGGCGTCGATCTCGTCTCCCCCGGCTCCGGCGACGATGATCTGTTCGCCGACGGGGTCGGTCGCGGCACCCTGTTCGGTGTCGGTGGACTGGGCTTCCGGCTGAGCCGCACCGGACAGCTCGGCCCGGATCACGGTGGTCCCGCCTCGCACCGAAGGGGCGAAGCTGCGCACCACGAGAAGAGCCATGACCGCTACGGGGAGGACACCCAGCAGTACTGCCAGGGTGCGCTGACGCGTCGACATCCAACTCCTGTTCGAGGTTCCCGTCCGATGGGTCCGGCCCGATAGTCGAACCAGTCGGCGCCCGCCGGCTCCATCATTGCACGTTCGGTGACCCGGGGTGGTGCGATGTGGATAGAGTCCCGGCCATGATTCGCTCGGTAGCAGACAAAGTGGTGTTGATCAGCGGAGCCAACTCCGGGATCGGCAGGGCGACCGCGGCCCTCCTGGCGTCCGAGGGGGCCAGGGTTCACGCCGGAATGAGGGACACGGCCAAGGCGGCCAAGCTCATGGCCATGGCCGAGGGGGCGCCCGGACCGGTCACACCGGTGACTCTCGACGTGACCTCGGACGAGTCGGTGTCCCGGGCGGTGGACGATGTGCTCGCCGCGGAGGGGCGGATCGACATTCTCGTCAACAACGCCGGGGTGGGTTACAACGCGGTCGCCGAGGACATCGACATCGAGGAGGCCAAGGGAGTCTTCGAGGTCAACTACTGGGGAATCATCCGCATGATCAAGGCGGCCGTCCCCCACATGAGGGCCGCGGGTTCGGGCCACGTCGTCAACGTGAGTTCGGTGGCCGGTCGGATCGCGGCCATCGGTCAGAGCGTCTACTCCTCCTCCAAGTGGGCGGTGGAGTCTCTCAGCGAGGGACTGGCTCAGGAACTGGCCCCCCACGGAATCGGGGTCTCGATAATCGAACCCGGCGTCACCCGCACCGCGATCCTGCCCAAGAACGAGGGCCACCCCTCCCCCACGGCCTATGAGACCGCCTACCGCCGGATGTTCGATTTCTACGCCGCCGGTGTGGCGGCCGGCGCCCAGCCCGGCGAGGTGGCCGAGATCATCCTCGAGGCTCTCACGACCGACCAGCCCCGCCTGAGATGGACGGCGGCCTGGGGTGGTCGTGAACTTCCCGCCGGGCGGGCGGCGATGACCGACGAGCAGTGGGTGGATCTGGCCCGGTGCGACTCCGACGAGGAGTACGCGGCCCGTTTCACCGAGTTGTTCGGCCTGGAGCTCTAGACCTCGGGTTCCACCTCGACGGCGTCACCGGATCTGACCTCCCCGGGGCTGACGACCCCGGCGTAGAGGCGACTCCATCCCGGGTGGCGGAAGTGGTCGACGCGTCGGGAGTCGCCATCGATGAACCACGGTGCGATCTTGGAACAGGGCTCGGCATGGGCGGTCACACGCAGCAGGGCCTCCCCCACCCTGATCCGGGAACCCGGCCGGAGATCGCTCCAGTCGAGGCCCGAGACCGTGATGTTCTCCCCCGCCCGCCCCGGCGCGATCTCATGTCCCTCCTCCCGGAGCCGGTCGATCAGCTCCGAACTCCACAGGGTCACCGCCTGCCAGGGTCGCCCGTGATGGGCCCGGGTCGCCTGTACGTCGCCGACCGGGCCGTCCCAGTCGATGCGGAAACCTTCGACGGGGGTCTTGGGTACTCCCCCACCGGAGACGTGGAGGTTGTCGACCCGACCGGAGCGCCGGGCCGAGCCCCGGCCCAGGGCCACCACGACCCGGCCGATGTCATCGAGATGGTGTTCGATCTCGTGGTTGGCGTGACGAATCCACCAACCCACGTCGCGGGCCTGGCCCCTCAGCTCCACCCACCTCGACCAGTCGTCGATGGAGCGGGCCAAGTCGGCGAGGTTCCGGGCGTCCTGTCCGACCTCGGCCAGAACCTCCGAGGTGGAGGCGGTGAAGCGGGGGTCGTCGGGCGAGGCGACTGAGGGCCGGGCCATGCCGGTGGGACTGGTGATTCCCTCGGCGATACAGCCCACGTAGTTGCCGATGAGTCGGAAGGCCTCGCCGATGTGCCACATGTACTCCAGCGGACTCCAGACCTCGGGCTCCGGTCGACTGCGCAGCGTGGCATCATCGAGGTGCTCGACCGCTGTCTGCAGACGGGGTGTCACAACCCCGAGGCTGCGCAGGGCATCCTGATCGGTCCAACGAGACCCATCGAATCTGCACTGCTCACATGTCTCCGCGGTCATACCGCCTCCTCCGGGGTGGTGTCGCTGAACATTCAACCCCCTACAGGTACCCAAGTGTCCCCTGATGATCCACAAACCGACAGTCGGTTCCGCCGCCGGTCGGTCCCGGCGATCGTGTTCGTCGGCGTCTCCCTGGTCATCCTGGCCCTGGCGGTGGTCCTGGCCCTGAGGGCCTCAGGGGACGATCGCGTCGTGAGCGGCGCCACCAGCACGCCTTCCGGTATCCCGTCCTCGATCACGTCGACGAGTCGGGAGCCGACCACGACCGAGGTGACGACCAGCTCCTCCAGCTCCAGCACGACGACCGAGGTGGTACGGGAGGGATTGTTCACCGGGCAACTGGTGGCACCGGTCCGGTTGCTGGACGAACCGGGAGGCAGGCCCACCGGGCTGAGACTCGATCGTGATTCTGTGATCGGACTCACCGGCGAGGTCGTCGAATCGAACGGAACGGTGTTCTGGGAGGCCATCTCCGACGGGGTGAACCGGTGGGTCCCCGGAGGTGTGGTGCGAACCCGGACCACCCCCCTGGAGGCTCGACCCTGCCGGGAGGCCGAGGCCGTCGCCGACGAAGCGGTGGGCTACAGCCCGGCCACGACGGAGGATGGTGCGGACGGGGTGCTTGCCGTGGAGACCTACCGGAACGCCGGCTGTGTCCGCCTGGTGATTCTGCTCGCATCGGGTGAGGGGAAGGACCTCTCCCCCGCCTCGGGTCTGCCCGAGGGTCTCGAGGTAGTCGACCACGGGGGCCCGGTCTCCGTCATGTTGCCGGACCCGATCGTGAACTACTGGCCGAGCCGGCAGATGGTCTCCGCCGGCCCGGCCTTCGTTCTGGCCGCCCGCGGCGGCACCGACAGCGCATTCAGCATCGAGATGGATCTGGGCCGGGCCGCGGTCAGTGTGAGCTTCCTGGCGAATCCGGCCCGGATCGTCGTCGACCTGGTCCCCGAGGCCGGGGCGCCTCAACCCGTCGTGGGTGAGGGCGTGGTCATCGACTCGGCCACCGTGTCGCGCGTTCGGGAGGGAGGCCCTGGCCCGCTGTTGATAGAGGGGTTCTCCCGACCCACTGCCGGTATCGGTCTGGCCGTGCTCAGGTCGGCTCCCGGGGCTGATGGCGGGCCGGGCTCGGGGGAGCCCGTCACCGCGACCTGGGAGGACGGAAACTCGAACCAGGGTGCCTCCCGGCCCTGGTTCTCCTACACGACCCTGGTACCGGGTCCGGCCTGGAGTCGGTTCTCGATCACGGTCGACGGTCTGGCAGCCGGTGAGTACGAGGCCTATGTGGGCCTGGCCGACGACGAACCCGAGGAGACCGGCGTGGGGGTCTACCTGCCCTTTCGGGTTGTGCCGGGCTGATTCCAGGGCGAACCCGGGTCCTCAGCCTTCGGGGGCCTCATTCCAGGGCGAACCCGGGTCCTCAGCCCTCTGGGGCCTGAGCCGCCTCGGACTGGCGTACGGCGCCCTTGAAGATCCCCTTGGCCATCAGGGAACTCTCGGCCTTGCGACGCCGCTCGTAGATCGCGGCCCGGGCCCCGTGCACGGTCGCCGACTCCGGTTCGGCTCCCGCCGCCCACTCGATGAGCTCGCACGCCAGGCGGAAGTCACCCTCCTCGGCCAGCTCGGTGGCCCGCGACACCAGCCGATCGGCCCCCCCGGCCAGGGCGGCCACCTCGGCGGCCACCACGGTATCGGGGGCGGGCTTGAGGTGGGCCGGGTTGCCGTCCCACCAGCCTCCGTAGCGTCGCCAGATGCCTCTCACCGCGAACTCCGGTTCGTCGTAGAGAGGCCGCAGGTACGGAAGCTCGAGCTTGTCGGGATCGACCTTCACACCGTGGACGATCTCGTCGAGGGTGGCTCCGGAGTTCATGGCGTCGAGGACATCGGCGACCAGCTTCTCCAGGACACCGGCGGTGGTCTCGAGTACCGAGCGCACCCGGTCCCGCCCCCCGATCGGCAGGCCGTGGGCCGGAACCAGCAGCTCGGCCCCGACCGCGGCCATCTCCCTGAGGGCCTCGGCCCATTCCACGGCGTAGCGCTGGACCTTCTGGGGGTTGCCGCAGTTGGGGAAGTTCCAGATGACCAGGTCACCCGCCGCGATCATCGACTTCTCGGGGATCCAGGTCCAGGTGTGGTCGTCGGTCTCGGCCCGGGCGTAGCGGAGTTCCATCTCCAGTCCACCGACCTCGAGAGTCATGTGATCCTCGTAGGTGAGGTCGGTCTCCAGGACCTCGGCAGGGAGGAAGGTCTCATCCTGTCCGCCCATGCCGGCGATCGAGCGGACACCTCCGAACTGGCGGGCGTTGATCAACCGGTTGTAGCCGTCGGTGAGGCGGTAGCGGGCGAACCTGTCGGCCACGGCGGCATGACCGACCACCCGGGGGCGGGGATGGCCCCGCTCGGAGGCATCGCGGGCGAAGACACCGCTGCCCCCCACGTGATCGATGTGACCGTGGGTGTAGACGAGGGTGTGTACGGGATCGGTGGACCAGGCCCGCAGCGATTCCAGCACTCTGGGGGCGGTGCTCTCGAGGCTGGCGTCGAAGGTGACCAGACCCTCGCCGGTGCGCACCGAGATCACATGGGAGAACGACTCGACGATGGAAACCCCGTCGCCGAGCTCGCTGAGTTCGCCGGTGACCCGGTTGACGGGAACATCGGCCACGCCCGAGTCGATGATGCGGGAGGACAGGTCAAGCAGTTCGGCCATGGCCCCAACCTCTACCAGGGATCACGACCGGGTGCCTTCTCGGCTCCGCCCCGGTCCCGGCCGGCCAGCTGTCGTCGGCCCCGCCGATCCGGTACTCAGCCTGCCGTTCCACGGTTCCCGGCCGGCCGGCAGTCGTCGGCCCCGCCGATCCGGTACTCAGCCGCAGACGTCGCGTGTCAGGCGGACCATGTTGCGGCCCATCACCCTGGCCACCGTGTCGGGCAGGGTGCCTCGGGCCAGCAGCCGGGCGGCCAGCTCCTCGAACTGGTCGTAGTCCGTGAGCACCGGCTGGTAGTTGGCATCCATGTCGGTGCCGACGGCGACATGCTCCGAACCGGCCACGTCGATCATCTCGATGATCTCGGTGACGAAGTCCTCCATGTCGACCAGGGCGAAGCCCGCCGGCCAGGCCCCGATCACTCCTCCGGTGTCGGCCACGGCCCGGGCGTGTTCGTCGGTGAGCAGCCGGGGATGGGCTTCGTGGCGGTTCATCAGGTGGGAGTGGGAGATCATCACCGGGTCGGTCGAGACGTCGATGGCCATGCGGGTCACGTCCCAGGTGGCGTGGGCCAGGTCGACGATCATGCCCAGTTCGTTCATGGCCTCGACGACCTCGGTCCCGAAGGGTGTCAGCCCTCCGTGGCGGGCCGGTTCGGTCTGGATGTCACCCAGCTCGTTGACGTGGTAGTGCACGAGGGTGACGCTACGGAGCCCCCGGTTGTGGGCGGGGGCCAGACCCTCGAGGGAGCCCTCCAGGAAGTCGCCGCCCTCGGCGCACAGCAGCATGCCTACCTGGTCCTCCTGCTGGGAGGCGGCGTAGTCCGCCGCGGTCAGGATCATTCGGGTGTCGGGGCGACCGGCCAGTTCGACCAGTGCCCGGAGCTGGCGCTCGTGGTCGGCGGCGGCCTCTCCGGGTTCGAAGTCCCGGGTGGCGCTGATCCCACCCTCGGGGGACACCCCGAGTACAAGCAGATCGGCCACGGTGGCGAACGAGGCCGCGGTGACCGCACTGGCCGCCACCGCCGCCACCGCATCGGAGCTGGCATCACCCCCGAGCATCTCGGCCACTGGACTGTCACCCATTCCCCCGAGAAAGCAGCGACCGGGATGGGCGTGGACGTCGACCCACGGTTCGGTGAGGGCCAGCTCGCGGGCGGTTTCGAAGTGAGCGGGGGCGGGGCGGGAATCCATCCCTTCTGGATAGCACGCCGGCCGGTGAAGTCAGGGCCCGGTTCCCAGGGCCGCGGTCAGGGACCGTCCGATCGGTGGGATGATGGGTGGAAGGTGAGGTAACGGCGGATCCGATCGCGTGGCCCGAATGCCGGGGCCATGCTTCCGGCCGAGTGACGGGTGATCCGGAGCCGACGGACATCACGGAACTGAGAGGTGGAGCCATGGGCCGGACAGTTGCCGTAGAGATCGAGTCCCCGGCGGGTCGGCAGCCAGTTCGGCGGCTGCCGGTGGCCCTCCTGGTTCTGGCGGCGGGCGGCGCCGCGCTGCTGATGAGCCTGTGGCCCATGAGTCTCGGCGCCCTCCCGGCTGTCAGTCGGGTGGAGGCCACGGGTCCTTTCAGCATCGAGTACACGGTCACACCTCAGCGATTCGACGACACCCCGGTGGTCCCCACCCTCAACCGGCTGGACTTCACCTCGATCCGGGACTGGAGGCTGACCGTGCTCGAGGGCGGCGAGGGCACCGGCTACTACGAGCGGATGACTCCCGACGGGACCATGATCGCCGGCTACCCCGAGTGGAACCAGCCCCAGGTGCTGTCGACTCCGGGGAGCGAGACCTCCCGTGGGGTCCTTCCCGGCTGGTACCTCATTCCCCGGAAGCTCCCCCCACCCGGGAGTCCCTCGTTGCTGACCGCGGCCGACGACCCCGAACTTCTCGATCTGGCGGCAGACCTGGGTCGCGATCCCGGGCGACTCGTCGAGTTCGTGGTCGGTGAGGAGGAGTCCGTCTACGACCTCGATCTGGGTATCCCGCTGCTGATCCGGTACCGCACCGATGTCGACGGAACGGCCGTGTTCCGGGTGACCGCCGTGCTGGATCCGGTCACTCGGCCCTGACTGAGCGCCTCGTTTCGGTTACCAGGCCCTGACGGAGCAACCCGCACCGGTAGCGACACCGCCCTGCGAATTGGCCTGAGCCGCGGCGATCCATGTCTGTTCTCGGTCGTTGCGGAACCGTGGAAGGGGCGGGTATCGGGTGCGGGAGTCAGCCGTGGAGAGTCAGGGATCGGAGGTCGGAGGCGATCTCCTCGAGGCTCGTGGACCCTCGGGCGACCCCCATAACCAGGTCGTAGATTTCACTTTGTTCGGCCTCGGCGAGGGAATGTCCGTTGATCTCCAGGAACACCGCTGTGGCCAGCCACCCCAGGCGCTTGTTCCCGTCGATCAGGGCGTGGCTGGAGACGACCGATTGGAGTAGGGCTGCGGCCTTGGTCCATAGATCGGGATAGGCATCGCTCCCCCCGACCGTCGTCCGGGGCCGGGCCACCGCCGCTCCCAACAACCCGATGTCGCGGACCGGGGGCGGTTCACCCACCAGCACGCCGGCCAGCCGAATCAGGTCATCGAGATCGAGGTACTCGATCGTCTCGGACCCGGTCATTCACCCAGGCGGTTGATGACCTCGGCGTGGGCGTCGAGTACACGGGCCGCGGCCTCGTCGACCCGATCGCGATGATCACTCGAGGCCACGTACCGGCGAATCGCCAGGCGGGCGGCCTCCTGCATGGAGATACCGTCCAATCGGGCTCGGCGGCGCAGGGCCTGTCGCTCCTCATCGGTGAGTCGCAGAGTCATCGCCATGTCTACATGATACCAGAGTGATACCACTGAGCTCCGCCGGTCTATCGGGCCGTACACCGTCCTCGGACCGAACCGACCTCGAGGAAGCGTCTGTACCCGGCCGCACCTGTCGTCGAGCAGTCGAGCACCAGAACCGGCACAGCTCAGGTGGGGAGCCCGGATGTCAGCTGTCGCGCCCGCCCCTCCAGGGGGCCGATGGTCCGGGCCACCAGGGGCACGCCGGGGCGGTAGGCCAGGTGATGGTAGCTCGGGGCCTCGAGGATCACGGCGTGGGCCCTGGAACCGGGGGTGAGGCGTCCGAGGTCGGGTCGCCGCAGGGCCCGGGCTCCGCCCACGGTGACCGCGGCCAGGGCCTCCTCGATGGTGAGGCCCATGTCGCGCACGGCCAGGGCGATGCAGAACGACACCGAGGTGGTGTAGCTGGATCCGGGATTGCAGTTGGTCGCCACGGCGATGTCGACCCCGGCGTCAACGGCCCGGCGGGCGTCGGGATAGGGCTGGCGGGTGGAGAAGTCGGTGGCGGGCAGGAACGTGGCCACGGTGTCACTGCCGGCCAGGGCCTCGATGTCGTCGTCGCTGAGGTAGGTGCAGTGATCGACCGAGCCGCAACCCATGCTCACCCCGAGCCGCACAGCGGGCCCCGGACCCAGCTGGTTGGCGTGCAAGCGCAGGCCCAGCCCCCTCGCCCGTCCGGCGGTCAGGACCCGGCGGGACTGGTCGACGTCGAAGGCCCCGGTTTCGCAGAAGACGTCGATCCACCGGGAATGGGGAGCACAGGCATCCAGCATCTCCCCGCAGACCAGCTCCACGTAGTCGTCGGCCCGGCCCTCGTACTCCGCCGGGACCAGGTGGGCGCCCAGGAAGGTCGTCTCGGTGGTGACCCGGGATGCGAGGGTGACGATGCGTTCCTCGGTGGGAACGTCGAGGCCGTAGCCGGACTTGATCTCCACGGTGGTCGTGCCCGCCCGGTGGGCCTCGAGCAGCCGGGCGGCCAGGAGACGGGCCAGTTCGGCGTCGGACGCGTTCCGGGTGGCCTCGGTCGTGACCCTGATGCCCCCGCCGTCGTAGGGGCGTCCGGCCATGCGGGCGGTGAACTCCTCGGCCCGGTCGCCGGCGAACACCAGGTGGGTGTGGGAGTCCACGAAACCGGGGATCACGCAACGTCCGGCGGCGTCGATCCGTTCGTCGGCGATCTGGCCCCGTGGCCCCACCGAGATCACGGTCTCCTCCTCGAAGACCACCGAAGCCCCCGTCAGCAGACCGAGCTCCCCGGGGCCGAGCACCGGGTCGTTGGTGACCAACAGTCCGATGTCGTCGATGACCGTGGTCGTCATGGCCTCAGGCCGTCCCGGTGGTGGGTGCGTCGTCGATGACGGTGGTCGTCATCACGACAGGTTTGCACAGCGGCGGGTGTCGACGACGACAGCCGTCCTCGACACGTCCTCACCAGTCCCGGTTCCAGAGATCGTCCAGGACGGTGGCCAGTTCGGCCGCCGCGTCGATTCTCACGTGCCGGCCCTCGGCCACCACGACCCGGGCGTCGATCACCACATCGGTGACGTCGGTGGCGGTGGCGGAGAACAGCACCGCCGGCAGCAGCGCTCTCGGACCGTGACCGGCCAGGCGGACCGAGTTCAGCCCCACCGTGACCAGGTCGCAGGGTGCGCCGATGGCGAAGGGGTCCCACGGCC
>DRKF01000125.1 GCA_011051915.1 Acidimicrobiales bacterium
CGGCCGTGGTCGCCGGGGCGGAGGTGTCGCCGCCCGATGCCGTGTCGTCGCCGGAGCTGTCGCCGCATGCCGCCGCCAGCATCGCCAGCGCCAGGAGGAGTGCCCCAATCTTCAGAAACCAGTTTCGCGGTTTGTTCTTCACTACTCGCCCTTTCCGGTTCGCCAGCCCTCCGGAGCTCCCCCAGCGAACAGTTCAGTGGGAATCGGTGCGACGATAGCCTCAGGCCGGGGACTCTGCCCATACAAAACCCGAGAAGTTGGCAACTACCCTCGATGAGCTCATCGGGGTCCTGTGGGGCCTCGGCCGGCCGGGAATCCGTCAGGCGTGGTTTCTCTCCCCGGTGAGATGGTCGGGGTACTGGCGCGCTCTCAGATCTCGGGGGCGGCAGTGGTTCGCCACGCCCGGGTCAGGCGGTTGCCCAGGGCCCCGACCGCCAGGAACAGGACCACGCCCAGCATCGAGGCCAGGATTATCGCCGCCATGAGCAGCTTGGTCTGCAGGCGGAGCTGGTAGGCACTCAGGAGCCGTCCGATTCCCCGGGCGTTGCCCTGCTTGAAGAAGAACTCGCCGACTATGGCCCCGACCACCGCCAACCCGGCGGAGATACGGAAGCCGGTGAAGATGGCGGGAAGGGCCGAGGGCAACTGGAGTTTCCACATCCGGGTGCGACGATCGGCCCCGGCCAAGGTGAACAGGTCGTGGTAGTTGGCCTCCACGGACTGCAGCCCCAGCAGGGTGTTGGTGATGATCGGGAACAGCGAGATGATGATCGTGACCAGGATCCGGGCCCGGAAGCTGAAACCCATCCACAGACCGATCACCGGCACGATGGCGATTATCGGTACTGCCTGGATGGCGACGGCGTAGGGGAAGAACGTCTTTTCGAACCAGCGGTGACGACTCATCAGAATCGCGATCGACATTCCGATGACGATGGATATCGCCAGGCCGATGAGTGCCACCTGGGTCGTGGTCCACAGTCCCAGCAACATCTCGTGGAACGACCGCCAGGTGAGGAAACCGGCCCGGACCACGTCGTGGGGAGGAGGCAGCAGGAACTTCTGGTCCTCGGTCATGACGAAGAGGGAGATGAAGTACCACAGCCCCAGGACGGCGAGGAGCACCAGGAAGGGAGGGAAGGCGGCGGCCAGCCCCCGGCGGATCCTGGTCTGCATCATCCCCCTCCCGGTGTCGGCTTTCCGGTCGGACAGTAGCCCGCCACCGTCCGCTGTTCGACCTCGGAGACCGGTGGGATCCTCAGCGGGTGCCGTAGATGCGGTCCCCGGCGTCGCCCAGCCCGGGAACGATGTAGCCCTTCTCGTTGAGATGGGAATCTATCGCCGCGGTGTAGATCGGTACGTCGGGGTGGGCCCCCTGAAGGGCGGCCACGCCTTCGGGGGCGGCCAGCAGGCAGGCGTACTTCAGGCGCTTGGGCTTGAGGGCGGCGATGCGATCGAGGGCGGCGATGGCGGAGTTGCCGGTGGCCAGCATCGGATCGGTGACGATGACATCCCGGTCCTCGAGGTCGGTGGGAACCTTGAAGTAGTACTCCACGGCCTGGAGGGTCTCGTGATCCCGGTAGAGCCCCACGTGGCCGACCCGGGCCGAGGGCACGACCTGCAGCATTCCGTCGACCAGCCCGTTGCCGGCTCTCAGCACCGAGATGAACACCAGTTTCTTCCCGTCGATCATCGGGGCGTCCATCTCCGCCAGGGGGGTCTCGATACGCACCGACGTGACCGGTAGATCGCGGGTCACCTCATAGCCGATGAGCATGCCGATCTCGTGGAGCAGGCCCCTGAACTTGGATGTGCTCGTCTCCTTCTTGCGCATGATCGAGAGCTTGTGCTGGACGAGGGGGTGGTCGAGAACTTGCACTCCGGTGGTCATCGAGGGTCCTCCGCGGTTCGGACTGTCCCCGGGGCGGGCTCGGGGGCATCGGATCGATCGGTTCTGATCGTTTCACAGATGCCGCACCCCGACTTCCCCCGGACCGTTTCGTCGGTGTGGGCAGCGCCGCCGGTGGTGTGTCCGATGACCGCCGGGCGGGGGGTGACTGGGCCGTCCGGGCGTGGTTACCTGTCATATGGGTCAATACGAGACAGACAACAACGAAGGCTCACACCTGCCGGATCCGGATCTTCCCTCACTCGACGCCATCCGCTCGGCGCCCAAGGTCCTGCTGCACGATCATCTCGACGGTGGTCTGAGACCCCAGACGATCATCGACCTGGCCGCCCAGAACGGCTACGACCGGCTTCCGACCCAGAACCCCGACGAATTGGCCAAGTGGGTCCAGCGGGGCGCCAACCGCCTCGACCTCGAGTTGTACCTGGAGACCTTCGCCCACACCGTCGGGGTCATGCAGACCCCCGAGGCGCTCGAACGGGTGGCCTACGAGTGCGCCGAGGATCTCGCCGCCGACGGCGTCGTGTACGCCGAGGTGAGGTTCGCGCCCGAGCTCCACACCGAGCGGGGGATGAACCTCGACCAGATCGTCGAGGCGGTCCACGCCGGATTCGACCGGGGCTCCCGCGAGTTCGGCATCACCATGGGGATCCTCTGCACCGCCATGAGGCATCAGGCCCGGTCCCTGGAGATCGCCGAGCTGGCGGTCCGCCACCGGCACCGCGGGGTTGTCGGATTCGACATCGCCGGAGCCGAGGCGGGAAATCCTCCCACCCGGCATCTCGACGCGTTCCAGTACATACAGAGGAACAACTTCCACTTCACCATCCACGCCGGCGAGGCCTACGGCCCTCCCTCCATCTGGGAGGCGGTCCAGTACTGCGGGGCCGAACGTCTCGGACACGGGGTGCGCATCGTGGACGACATGACCGTGCATCCCGACGGTTCGGTCGAACTGGGCGATCTGGCGGCGTATCTGAGGGACAGGCGCATACCCCTCGAGGTGTGTCCGACGTCCAACGTGCACACCGGAGCCGCCCCCAGCATCGCCGAACATCCCATCGACCTGCTGAAGCGGCTGAAGTTCCGGGTGACGGTCAACACCGACAACCGGTTGATGAGCAATGTCACGATGTCATCGGAGATGCACGCCCTGGTGGAGAACTTCGGGTACGGCTGGGCCGATCTCCGCTGGCTGACCATCAACGCCATGAAGTCCAGTTTCTGGCCCTTCGACGACCGGCTGCGTCTGATCAACGAGGTCATCAAGCCGGGATACGCCGCTCTGATCGGGGATGAGAACTGAGCCCGGTCACCAGGAGCCCTCGTGGCGGAGCAGCGGCACCGCTGGTCGGTGCCCTGGGAGACCTGATCGAGGATCTGGTCGTCGAACTGGGTGGTCCGATCCGCCCCCGGACCGACACCGAGGCCGTGATCACCCGGCGTCGAGGCGGGAGCGCGGCCAACGTGGCCGTGGCCGCTGTTCTGGCCGGGGGCCGGGGGAGGTTCCTGGGGAACGTCGGCGGTGATCACCTGGCCGACTCCCTGCTGGCCGGCCTGACCTCGGCCGGCGTCGAGGCGGTGGTCACCCGCTCCGGGCGGACCGGAACGGTCATAGCGGTCATCGACGCCGACGGCGAGCGGTCCCTGCTCACCGACCGGGGTTCGGCGGGGGAGCTGGCCGAGCTGCCGGCCGGTGCTCTCGATGGGCTGGGTGTCCTCCACGTCCCCGCCTACGCCTTCGGGGTCGAACCTCTCGGGGGGACCGCTCGACGGGCCCTGACGGAGGCTCACCGGGCGGGCATCCTCACCTCGGTCGACGCCTCGGCGGTTCCGGTCATCGAGCAGATGGGGCCCGAGGGATTCCGGCGGATGCTGATGGAGACCACCCCCGACGTGCTGCTGTGCAACGAGGACGAGGCGCGTGCCCTCGGGGTCGAGGAACCACCGCTCGGGGTGGGACTCACGATCGTCAAACGGGGACCGGAGCCGGCACTGATCCTCGTTGGTGACGGACCGGTCGAGGAGGTCCCGGCCCGGGAGGTCACCGGAGTGGTCGACACCACGGGAGCCGGTGACGCTTTCGCCGCCGGGGCACTCGTGGCCCTCGGATCGGGGCGCTCGCCCCGTCAGGCGGTGGAACTGGGCCACCTCCTGGGTGCGGCGGCGGTGTCGGTCGCCGGTGCCCTGGCCGGCACCGAATCCGTGCCGGGAGTCACGTGAGCGCGGCATCGTTCCCGAAGGCGGTGGGGTACCGTCCTCCGGCCAGGAGTCTCTCGAAGGAGCAGGTCAGATGAGTACGGCGATCCGGGTGGGCGACGAGGTGGCCACGGCCCTGGGCGAGGGGCGACCGGTCGTCGCCCTGGAATCCACGATCTTCTCCAATCTCGGCCTCCCGGCGCCGGACAACCTCGAGGCCCACCGCAGGTGCACCGGGGCCATTCGCGGGGTCGGAGCGGTCCCCGCCCTCACCTGCGTCATCGAGGGTGTGCCCCGGGTGGGCATCACCGAGGCGGAACTCGAGCGGGTGCTGGAGGGCAGGGCCAAGGTCGCGGCCCGCGATCTGCCTGTGGCCGTCGGCCGGGGCTGGCCCGTGGGGGTCACCACCGTCTCGGCCTCGGTGGCCCTGTCGTCGGTCGTCGGCATAGAGGTGTTCGCAACGGGGGGAATCGGCGGTGTCCACC
>DRKF01000126.1 GCA_011051915.1 Acidimicrobiales bacterium
CCGGGCGGCCCTCCGACAGCGCGGTACCGATCACCGGTCCGTGGACGGTGGTGGGGTAGACCACCCTCACGTCTCCGAGAGTTCCGGCGTCGAACATCTCGAAGGGGACGCACTCGCCCTCGAACTCGTAGTGGTCCGAACCCCGGTCCGGGGCAGAGCCGTCGGGGTTGCACAGGATCTCGGCGAAGACGTCCCGCACGTCATGGTTGGCCGAGGTCAGGCTCCAGGCGTAATCGGGGGTGCGACCGATCAGCAGGTACATGGCCGCCCCCGGGACACCCACCCCCTGGGCCTCTATCCCCGGGCCGCTGAGATGTATCTGCTGCACGATCTCGGGGTAGAAGTAGCCCAGCTGGGGACCCATCACCGCCAGGGTGGCGTCGTCGACGGATGCCTGGCGGTCGACGATCAGGAAGTTGGAGGCCTGGCGGGCCGGGGGAGGCCCGGCCGCCTCGTAGGAGACACCCTCGTTGGCGGCGCCGAGAACGTCGATGGATTCGATGGATCCCTCGTCGATCACCACCGATCCGGTGACGTCCCCGCCGGTGAACACCCCGTAGTCGAATCTCTCCTCGATGGTGGTGGGGGCCTCGGGATCGTCGACTCTCATCAGGTCCTCCCACGCCTGACGGCCCCGTTCCTCACCGAGGCGGTTCTCCAGTCGTGACAGGAACTCGGCGTTGGTGGCCTCGCTGCCCCCTCCCGCGCCGAAGATCGAGCCGATGAAGGCGGTGGTGGCGATGACGTCGTTGACCGTGACCGGCTCGTTGGCGATTCCGTTGGCCTCCCAGTAGGCGTTCACCCCGTCCGCGTAGGCCTGGGCGTCGTCGATGATCTGGCGGCCCTCCTCGCCGTAGGTGTCCACCAGGAGCTGAACCTGATCGGTGACCAGCTGCTCGGCGGCAGGGCTGGGAACGAAGGCCTTCCCCGTCACGAGCAGGCCGAAGGCGTCGACGCCGGGGACGTCGGCCACCGCCACCCGGGCCGGACCCCGCCCCAGCGAGATGAGCAGGCCCCGATCCCGGGCTCCGACCCAGCCGGCACCGAACGCCAGATCCTCCCGGGTCTCACCGGTTATGTGGGCGACGCCGTACTCGTCGTAGAGGATCGTGGTGCCGGACCGACCGGTGGGTTCCTCCACCGTCCGTCCCACCGGTTCGAAGTCCTCGGGGAGGAAGTACCGGTCGATGTCGGCATCGGTGACATCGTCACGCAGAGGAGTGAGTCCGTCGTAGAGGGGAAGCTGGTCGAGTGAGTCGTCGTTCGTCGGCAGGCCTCCGTAGTTTCCCGGGGGGAGGATGTAGTAGGCCCGATCGGGAACCGGTGCGGCCGCGGTCGTCGAAGTCACCGGGGTCGAGGTCGTCGACGGCGGGGGCTCCGTCGACGGTCCGCCGGTGGTGGTGGTCGGGGCCGAGGTCGCCACCGTGGTGGACGGCACCTCGGTGGCGTTGTTCCCACCGTTGGAACACGCCGCGGCCAGCAGAGCCAGAGCCGTGGCGGTCGCCATGACCGGGCCCGGCGTGAACCTCCGGAGTCTGGTTCCCCGCGACATCGGCATCCCTCCGTGCTGTCCACCTCGGCCGGGATCGAACCTACCCCAGCCGAACCACTCGCGACACCCGTCTACCACCGGCGCCGTCTTGACACCGACCCCGCCGGCGGGGTCACATCTTCGGGGGAGGGGCACTGTGCAACCGAACGGCGCTATCGGGGAGCTGGAGGCGTTCAGGGAGCGGGTTCGCCACTTCCTGAGCAGGTCGATCGACTCGGGGATCGCCTGCCCGGCCTTCGGCACCATCATGCCCCCGGCCTTCGGCGACCGGGCCCGGGCCTGGCAGGCCCACTGCTTCGAGCACGGCTTCGCCGGTCTCCACTGGCCCCGCCAGTACGGCGGACAGGGTCTGTCCCGGGACCACACGAACGTCTGGGGAGAGGAGTGCGCCCGCCACGATGTCGCCCCCTACATGAACTTCCAGGGGATCATCCTGGCCGCCGGGGCCATCCTGAGGTTCGGAACCGAGGACCACAAGCAGCGGTACCTGCGCCCCACCCTCAGCGGCGAGATCCTCTGGTGCCAGCTGTTCAGCGAACCCGACGCCGGGTCCGACCTGGCCTCCCTGCAGACGCGGGCCGAGCCCCACTCCGGTGGGTGGCGGGTCACCGGTCAGAAGGTCTGGACCTCCACCGCCCAGTTGGCCCAGCAGGCGATCCTTCTGGCCCGCACCGACCCCGACACTCCGGGCAGCCGGGGAATCTCCTTCTTCTGTGTCGACATGGACACACCGGGAATCGAGGTTCGGCCCCTGGTCCAGATGACGGGTGACAGCGAGTTCTGCGAGGTCTTCCTCGACGACGTGCAGCTCCCGCCGGACTCCCTGATCGGTCCCCTGCACGGGGGCTGGAAGGTGGCCATGTCGGTTCTGGCCGACGAGCGGTCCGCCGGCCGGGTCGGGGCCATCAACCTCGAACGGCGTCTGGCCGTGCTGGCCGGCGGCGTCCCGGGCGACGATCCGGTGCTGACCGATCGGCTGATGCGAGCCCTGACCGAGGGCGGGGCCCTGGTCCAGATGATGATCCGCAGTGACGGCGACCTCTCCCTGGGGCCCCTGACGAAGCTGGCCGCCTCGGACTTCGGCGCGGTGGCCGCCGAGTTGGGCCTCGACGCCCGCGGCCCCGACGCCATGATCAACGGGGAGGCCACCGAGCCCTTCCTCTACGCCCCGGGAATGAAACTGGGCGGGGGTACCAGCGAGATCCAACGCAATCTCATAGGGGAACGTCTCCTGGGCCTGCCCCGCGAACCCCGACCCCGTTTCCTCCCCGGGCCACCGAACAAAGGACGCGCACCATGAGCACCGAAACCCTGCAGAACCTCGAGATCTGTGTCCGCTCCCTCGAGGAGCTGTTGCCATCACTCACCGACGAACAGTGGGAGGCGCAGTCGCTGTGCCCCGACTGGACGGTGAGGGAGGTCATCACCCATCTGGCCGGGGTCGAGCACATGCTCACGGAGTGGAAGCCCCAGAGCGCCGAGGAGCCCCTCCCCTTCGAGAAGCTGGCGGCCAGTGTCGCCGAGTTCGCGGCCCGGACCGAGGGGGCCTCGGGAGCCGAGCTCGTGGAAAGGTGGCGATCCATCATGGACATCCGCCGCACCCAGTGGGCGGCCATGACCGTCGAGGACCTCGACCGCGAGTGCATGACCCCGGTGGGGCCGGCCACCTACGGACGGTTCATGGCCATCCGGGTATTTGACCACTGGGTCCACGAACAGGACATCAGGCGGCCGCTGGGGATTCCCGGCCACGAGGCCGGGCCGGCGGCGGAGATGTCGATCGACGAGATCCAGGGATCCCTGGGCTACATAGCCGGAAAGAAGATCGGCCTGCCCGACGGTACCTCCATGACCATCTCGCTCACCGGTCCGGTGACCCGCACCATGCACGTGGCCGTCGACGGCCGGGCCCGGGTCGTCCCGGCTCTCGACCACCCCGACGTGACCCTCACCTCGGACTCGACCACCTTCGCCCTGCTGGCCTGCGGCCGGATCGACCCCTCCGCCGAGATCGAGGCCGGGCGGATCTCCTGGTCCGGCGACGACGAATGGGGGGAGCGGGCGGCCCGGAACCTGGCCTTTACGATGTAGCCCGATATAAGCCGACATAGCCCGATGCGGTATCGGGGTCTACCCCCAGGTGGGGCGGCCCGGGGCTGTCACGGCGATCAGGTACTGAACCACACCGACAGTGTGTTCCACGATGGGAGTATCGATGAGTGTTGCACGGCCCGACGGAAGGGTGACGACCGAGGAGAGGATCGCCGGGGGGCTCCTGGGAGTGGCGACCGGGGACGCCCTGGGAGCGACCCTGGAGTTCATGTCGCCCGAGGCCATCGCCGAGACCTACGGGGTCCACCGGGAGATCGCTGGGGGTGGGTCATTCCGCTGGCGGCCCGGTCAGGGCACCGACGATTCCGACCTCACCTGGGCCGTGGCCCGGGCCTACCTGGACGGCCCCTTCTCCCTCGACCGGGTGGCCGAGGGATTCCTCGAGTGGTACCGCGGCGGCCCCCGGGACATCGGAGGGGCCACCGCCGCCGCCCTGGCCCGCCTGGCCGACACCGGCGACCCCCGCTCGTCGGGAGAGACCGGGGAGCGGTCGTGTGGGAACGGTTCGCTGATGCGCTGCATCCCCACCGCCCTGGTCCGGGCCGATGCCTCGGTCCGGCGTCGGGAGTTGGCCGAGATCTCCGCCGTCACCCACGCCCACCGCTGCTGTGTGGACTCCTGCGTCGCCTACGGGGAGATCGTCGCCCGTCTGCTGGAGGGGGACGGCCCCACCGAAGCGGTGGCCGCGGCGGGGGAACTCGACCTGGACGAC
>DRKF01000127.1 GCA_011051915.1 Acidimicrobiales bacterium
CATCAGAACCACGAACTCGTTCCAGTTCGGCAGCTGGGCGCCCACGACGTCACCGGGGCGAACACCGAGATCCAACAGGGCGGAGGCGACCAGATCGGTCTGCTCGGCCAGCTCACCGAAGGTGAGTCGACCCCGGGCGTCGACGGTGGCGGTTCGGGTGGGATCCTCCAGGACGGCTTCGTCCAGGAACTCCTGGAGCCTCCGGTCGGCCCAGAACCCCCGTGAGGCCCCGATACGGGCCGTGGTGAGCGTGGTCTCGAAGAACATGGTCTCCCCCTGATGGATCGTGTGTCCCGGATGTGGATACCGGTGGTCCCGCCCGCTGCGGAAGTCGCCACCCGAAACGACCGAGGTCCGGTGGTCCCGCCCGCTGCGGAAGTCGCTACCTGAAACGACCGAAGTCCGGTGGTCGCTTCTCGTTGAACGCCTGGTTGCCCTCCATGGCCTCGGGGCTCTCGACGAACAGGTCGAGAGCGTCGAAGGCGACCGATCCGATTCCGGCGTCGGACTCGCTGGCCGCGTTGAAGGAATGCTTGATGACCTTGAGTGCCGTCGGGCTCAGGGCCAGGGACTCATCGGCCCAGGCCCTCACGGTAGACCGCAGTTCGGCCATGGGGACCACGGCGTTGACCAGGCCCCACTCGAGGGCGGTGGCGGCGTCGTACTGGCGACAGAACATCCAGACCTCGCGGGCCCGCTTCTCACCGATGACCCGGGCCATGTAGGCGGTCCCGAAACCGGCGTCGAACGAACCCACCTTGGGTCCGGTCTGACCGAACCGGGCGTGGTCGGCGGCGATGGTTATGTCGCAGAGCATGTGCAGCACGTGGCCCCCACCGATGGAGTAGCCGTTCACGGCGGCGATCACGGGCTTGGGGATGTCGCGGATCACCCGGTGCAGGGTCTCCACCTCGAACAGACCGGTCTCGGTGGGCCCGTAGTCACCCGTCTCGGCCCGCTGCTTCTGATCGCCCCCGGTGCAGAAGGCCTTCTCACCGGCCCCGGTCAGGGCGACCACACCTACGGCGGGATCGGCCCAGGCCGCCTTGAAGGCCCGGATCAGCTCATCGATCGTGCGGGCCCGGAAAGCGTTGTAGCGCTCGGGCCGCTCGATGACGATCCAGGCCAGGCCGTTGTCGACTTCGTAGCTGATGTCGGTGAAATCCGAGATCTCCACTGGGGTGCCTTTCTCTGCCCCGGGCCGCCCCGGAGCGCTAGCCGTTGAGTCCCTTCCCGATGGTTTATCAGGGGTCCGCCCGACCGTCCCAGTTGCCGGCACCCCGATGGCGGCCGACCGGATTGCCCCACCGCTCCCTGACAGGGCACGATGGCCCCGACACGGGGGATCTCCCGGGGTATCGACAGGGGTTGAGCAATGGCACTGAGCGAGTCCTACTGGCGGGCACACGACGAGGGAACAGCCCTCGTCGACATGACGGTCGGGGGGATGCTGGCCGAGGCGGCGGCCGTGGCGGGGGACCGGACCGCCCTGGTGGAGGGCATACCCGACCCGGGTGCCCGGCGGAGGTGGACCTACACCGAGCTGCTGAGCGCATCGGAGGACGTCGCCCGGGCTCTCCTGTCGCGGTTCGAGCCGGGAGAGAGGGTGGCGGTCTGGGCCCCCAACGTGGCCGAGTGGGTGCTGTTGGAGTTCGGCTGTGCCCTCGCCGGTGTGGTGATGGTGACGGTGAACCCGGCTCTGAGGGGCAATGAGGTCAGCTACATACTGGCCCAGTCGCGCTCGGCCGGGATCTTCGTCATGGACGAGTTCAGGGGCAATCCGATGCTCGCCACCATCGGGGACATCCAGGCCGACCTTCCCGAGCTGCGGGAGATCATCCCCCTGAGCGGGTGGGACGAGTTCCTGGCCACCACCTCGGGTCGTCCCGAACTTCCCGAGATCCACCCCGGGGATCCGGTGCAGATCCAGTACACGTCGGGGACCACCGGCTTTCCCAAGGGGGTGCTTCTGCATCACCGGGGCATCGTCAACAACGCCCGACTGACCGCCCAGAGGGCGGGGGTGGCCGAGTTCGCCCCGTGGCTGAACCCGATGCCGCTGTTCCACACCGGTGGGTGCGTGCTCGGGGCCCTGGGGGCGGTCTCCCGACGGAGCGCCCACGTACCCGTGCTGGCCTTCGATCCGGCCCTGGTCATGGAGCTCATCGAGACCGAGGGTTGCCAGGTGATGGGGGCGGTGCCCACGATGCTCATCGCCATGATGGAGCACCCCGATTTCGCCATCCGCGACCTCGGTTCCATGAGGGCGGTGATCTCCGGCGGATCCACCGTTCCCGCCCCTCTGGTGAGGCGGATCGAGGAGGAGCTGGGGGTCGACTTCACCATCGTCTTCGGACAGACGGAATGCAGTCCGGTGGCCACGATGACCCGTACCACCGACTCCATCGAGGACAAGGCGGAAACCATCGGTCAGCCCCTTCCCCACACCGAGGTGAAGATCATCGATCCCGAGAGTGGCGCGACCCTGCCTGTGGGTGAGGCGGGGGAGTTCCTGACCCGGGGCTACCACGTGATGCTGGGCTACTTCGAGATGCCCGAGGCCACCGCCGAGGCCATCGACTCCGACGGGTGGCTCCACACCGGCGACCTGTGCAGCATGGACGAGAGGGGCTACTGCCAGGTCGTGGGGCGTCTCAAGGACATGATCATCCGCGGTGGGGAGAACATCTACCCCCGCGAGATCGAGGACCTGCTGTTCTCCCATCCCGCCGTGGCCGAGGTGGCGGTGGTCGGCGTGCCCGACGAGAAATGGGGAGAGCAGGTGGCGGCCTTCGTGCGCCTGGTCGACGACACGGTCGACCATCAGGAGCTGTTCGCCTTCTGCCGCGAGGGCCTGGCACCGCACAAGACCCCCCGGCACTGGGTGACCGTGGACGAGTGGCCCATGACCGGCAGCGGCAAGATCCAGAAGTTCGCCCTGGTCGAGAAATGGGTGGCGGGGGAGTTCGTCGATCCGCGGAGCTGAGCGGACCGGCGCCGTCAGCCCGTGGGGAGCTCGTCGGGCATCAGCGGCGACCGGCTGACCCGGTAGGAGGCCAGGATCGCCTCGTCGCACACCCGACACAGGTAGATCACGCTGGTAGCCACGATCGAGAGCTGGGAACCACGGGACTTCTCGACCATGGCCTTCACCGCCCCCTCCATGTCGGTCCCGCCGCACCGGGGGCAGACCGGTCGGGGGTCCCTCACCCACTCCATGCCGCAGGAGCCACAGGTGATCGTTATCCGATCGTCGGGGCGGTCGGAGTCACCGCCGGTGTCCCCGGGGTCGGGGGTGGGAGAGGCCCCGGCCGTGGGTTCGCCCGTCAGGTTCTCCGTCTCCGCACATCGGGGACATATGATTTCGGCCACGGGAACGACGGTAGCGTCACCGGGGACACGAGGTGGGAGGAGTCGGAGATCGGATGGATTCGGAGACTCCACCTCGGGTGGCCGGACCACCTGTGCATGTCACGCTCGGCGTGTATCGTCGGGCGATGCCGCTCACGATGCCTGATGCCGTGACGGTGGTGGCAACGACTCTGGGAAGATCGAGTGACTGACGCATACGCCGAATACCCCGCCGAGGATCCATCCCTGCGGAGGGCTCTTCTGGTGCTCAAGAAGTGGGGCGGGCTGGTCGTGGTCGCCGCCCTCGTCGCCTCGGCTCTCGTTTACGTCTCCCAGAAGGACCAGACCTCCTACTTCCGCTCCTCGGGAACGATCGAACTCACCGACGAGGTGGCCACGGGAATAACCGTGGCCGGCTCCAAACGTGACGCCCTGCTCCAGATCCAGGCCCAGCAGCTGATCCTCACCTCCCAGGCCACCCGCGATCAACTCGACGCCGCGCTGGGCGACCGGGCCTCCGAACTCCGCTCGATCTCGGTCAACACCCCCGAGGACACTCCGGTCATAACCATCACCGTGGAGGCCGACTCACCCGACGTGGCCCGGGAGGCGCTGAGTGAGCTGCTCGACCTCTACGTCGCCGGTCGCATCGCCGACCAGCAGGCGAAGCTGGAGGCCGAGTTGGACCCCCTCCGGGTCCAGCAACAGGAACAGGAGGCCAAGGTCGAGTCCCTCACCGAGGAGCTCAACAACACCCGGGCCACCGCCACCGAGGACGAGATCTCGGTGCTCGAGAAGCGCACAGCCGATGCCCTGGACCGTCTCGACACCTACGACACCGCCATCCAGGAACGCGAGTTCCTCAAGGCGACCGCCGACGGCGAGGTCAGGGTGATCAGTGGGGCCTCCGATCCCGTCGAGGTGGCGGGATCACCTCTGCGCCAGGCGGCCCAGGTCGGTGTCCTGGTGCTCCTGCTGGGAGCCGGGCTCGTGGTCCTGGTCTCGCGGCTGCGGGGTCGGCTGCTCCTGCTCGACGAGGTGCGGGCCGCCTCGGGGGGGCTGCCGATCCTGGCCACCGTCCCCCGATTCCGGCGTCGTTTCCGCGATCCCTCCGAGGCCCTGGTGGTGGGCAAGCGCAGTGCCCGGAGGGAGGCCGAGGGGTTCCGCTATCTCCGCACCTCCCTGGAGGTGGCGACGGACCGCAAGTCTCCCCTGGTCGTGGCGGTCACCAGCTCGGGAGCCAACGAGGGCAAGACCGTCACCGCCGCCAACCTGGCCCTGACCGTCGCCCGTGGCGGCCGGGCCGCGGCCCTGCTCGACGGGGACCTTCTCGGCTCGAGTATCCAGGACATGTTCGACACCGATGCCGACAACGCCTTCCTGGGCCTGCTCAAGGGCGACATCGAACTGGACCGCCAGTGGTTCGGGGTCCGTACTCCCGAGGAGTCGCTCACCGTGCTGGTGGACCCCAAGGGTTCCATGGCCCCCGAACGCTCCGAGCTCTCATCCGATGAGGTCGAGGATCTCTTCGGGCGCCTGGGCCGCCGCTGGGACACCGTCGTCGTCGACTGTCCTCCGGTCCTCGCCGTGTCGGACTCCGTGGTCCTGACCGGTGCCGCCGACGCCACCCTGGTCGTGGTCCGCCTGGGTCGCACCACACGCCGGGATCTGGAGAAGGCTCTCATCCAGCTCGAACAGGCCGGGGTCCGCATCGCCGGTCTGGTGGTGACCTTCGCCAACGAGAAGAGCGAGAGCTACTACGGCTACGGCTACGAGTACGGCCGGAACTAGCCGGCCGGCCGGTGTCCGGCGCCAGCCTCCGCCGGCCCGGTGGGCGGGGCTACGAGTACGTTCGAACCCAGCCTGCTGAGCCGCTGGTGGTCCGGAGTGGATCACCGCCTGGAGCCAGGGTGAGAACCCAGGCGGTGGCCATGGCGGCGGGGACCACGGCGGTCGGCATGGTCAGAGCCGTGGCGGCCAGATAGGCGAGAACCGCGGCGCGGTTCCCGTCCATGCCCTGGGACACGGCGGTGAGAAGGGCCGCTCCGGCCAGGACCATGCCGGGCAGGCCCAGCTCACGCCAGATCTCCAGGGGAAGGTCGTGGGCGCTACGACTGGCGATCAGCCTGATCCGGCCGTCATCGGC
>DRKF01000128.1 GCA_011051915.1 Acidimicrobiales bacterium
CCGAGGGAGGCGAAATGTTTCACCGTGCGATGAGAGTTCTGGGGCTGGCCCTGGCCGTGGCCCTGCTGGCGGCGGCCTGCGGCACCGACACGACGGAGGTCGACTCCCTCACCGCCGAGAGAGATCAGCTCCAGGCCACGGTGGCAGATCTGGGTTCCCGCCTGGACGACGCCGAGGCCGATCTCGCTTCGACCGCCGACCAGCTGGCCGAGACCGAGTCGGAGCGTGGCCGGCTCCAGGACCGGATCGAGGAACTGGACGACGATCTGACCACCTTCAGGAGCCGGGCCTTCGCCGCCGAAACCCGGGTTCAGGAGGTGGAGGTGCAGATGGAGAAGCTGAGGGAGAAGTACGACCCCGAGATCCGGGCCGAGGCCCAGGCCGAGGTTGACGCCGAGATCGCCCGGGCCTGTCAGGAGGCCATCGCCGACGTGGATGTCGGCATCGAGGACACGGTTCACTTCCGGTCCGATTGGGCCTTTCTGACCACCGAGGACGAGATGATCGCGGCGGTGACGGACTGCGCGGAGCCCGAACGGTCCAGGACCGTGGCTGAGAGGGAGGCCGAGGCGGCCCGTGAAGCCGCCCGCGAGGAGGCCGAACGTCTGGCGGCGTGTGAAGCGGTGAGTCCCGACACGCTGGAGAAGAACCCGGCCAGGTACAAGGACACGTGCGTCCACCTGTACGCGTACATCGTCCAGTTCGACTCCAACACCGGGCCGTGTTCCTTCCACGCCGAGATCTCCGACCGGCGGTCGCGCCGTTGGTACGACTACGACGTCCGCTCGACATTCGGTCTGGAGGACTCCGAGATGCTCTCCGCTGTGCGGACCGATTGTCCCGAACTGGATGACATAGACGTCGACGATTTCGTCGAGATCTGGGCGACGGGTCTGGGTTCGTTCTCCTACGACACCAGCCTGGGCGGGTCCAACACCGTGCCCAGCTTCCGGATCGAGAAGATCTCCCTGGTGGCCAAGAACTGACCGGTGCCTTGCGTCATCCCGAGGACGGGCCCCTCCACCATCTCTGCCACCGAACGCGTCCTATAGGGTGCACTTGGTGGCAGAGATCGCTTGTAGGGGCTTGGGACGGGCCGGTTGGGTACGGATCGGTCACAAATGGCCAAGGCCCCAATTCCACAAATGACAGGAGTGTAATTGTCCCACCCTCGACTCATAGTGGAGTCAGATTCCCACCGGGGTCACCTCAGAACAGAGGTCATCTCGGACCAGGGAGTCGTACTTCCCCGAGAGACAGGAAACGACATGGACACCCGGCGACGCGAGCTACTCGAGAGGATCATGGCCGATCTGGCGGCCGGAGACCGGGCAATGGTCTTCAGGCTCATCTCCGAGTTCGGGGGCGAGCTGGCGGCATTCGTTCACTGGGCCGCCGGGCGGGACGGGTACCGACTCAGCCGCCAGGAGGTGGATGATCTCGTCTTCGACTGTGCCGACAGGCTCAGCGGCCTGGCAGGCTCGTGGCGCCCCGACGGCGGAGCTCTTCCCTGGGTCTGGGCCCGCCGGGCCCTCGTCTCGATGATCCGGTACAACCTGTTCGGCCCCGTGTCCGTCGATCCCGTCCAGATGGCCGAGATGTGTGAGAGCGAGGACCGTCCCCCACCGGTCGGCCCCCACGACGAGCGGGACTGGCTCGCCAAGCTGGAGGGGCTCGAGGGCACCGAGCCCCGGGTGGCGGCCTTCCTCGCCGCCGTGGAGGGGGTGAGTCGCCGGAACGTCAGCGTGTTCCTGGAGTACCGCGTCCAGCAGTGGCTGAGTGACCCCGAGCCGTCCCGTACCGTCGGCGCCATGTTCGGCCTCAAGCCCAACCACGTAAGGCAGATCGCCCACCGGGTGCAGGTCCGACTGAGACAGAACGGGGTAGAAAGAGTGGCATGACCAAGCCCCCTCCGGATCCCGCGGTATCGACGGCGTTCGCCGCCGACCCGGTCCGGATGCGCGACCGGTACGCCGAACGCCTGCGGGGTGAGGGTCTGGAGCATCCCGTGGTGGCGGCCACCATCGCCGCCCTGCGGGGCACCGCCGGGGAGACCACCGAGGAGTTCGCCGAACGCATGGGGGTTCCCCCCGCCGCGGTCCTGGCGGCCGAGGCCGGACTCCTCGCCGTCGAGGAACTACCCGATCCTCTCCGCTTCGCCATCCGAGGGTTCGACCACCGCGCCTGACAGCGAGACCGGCCCCGCCTCCGATAGGAGTTC
The DNA here is from genome assembly GCA_011051915.1 of Acidimicrobiales bacterium. Classification (GTDB taxonomy): domain Bacteria; phylum Actinomycetota; class Acidimicrobiia; order Acidimicrobiales; family Poriferisodalaceae; genus DRKF01. The sequence goes on from DRKF01000128.1 coordinate 2,222, forward strand.
GCCTCCGCTCCCCACTCGGAGTTGCACACCTCCGGCGGCCACTATCCGGCGGATCTCGTCGCTGTCGGGAGCCCCGGGACGGGCGGCGAGGTAGCCCTGAATGGTGGGGCAGTGCAGTCCGGTGATGATCTCGAGCTGGTGACGCGTCTCGATCCCCTCGGCCACGACCTCCAGCCCGAAGATCGCCGCCAGGTTGACGATGGCCTCGACCAGCTGGTGATCCACCCGGGCCTCGGAGTCCAGTCGGCTGACGAAGCTGCGATCGATCTTGATCTCGTCCACCGGCAGCCGGCTCAGGTAGGACAGTGAGGAGTATCCCGTTCCGAAGTCGTCCAGGGATATGCGCACACCCATCGACTTCATGGCATCGAGACACAGGGCGCTCATGCCCAGGTCGCCTATGAGGGAGCCCTCGGTGACCTCCAGGGTCAGATGCCCCGGGGCCAGGCCCGCCTCGGACAGCGCCCCGAGGATTCGGTCGTGGAGACGGGGATCGGACAGGTCCTTGTTGGTCAGGTTCACCGACATCTGAGGTCGACCGTCGAGGGGGCAGCGCTCGGACCACCGGGCGGCCTGACGGCAGGCCTGGGCCAGGACGGTGTCGGTCAGACGCTCGGCCATTCCCGACTCCTCGGCGATCTCCACGAACACCGGCGGGGGGATGAAACCCAGCTCCGGGTGGTTCCATCGGGCCAGGGCCTCCATCCCCCGCAGCGCCCCTGTCCTCGCGTCCACCTGAGGCTGGTAGTGGACCTCTATCTCCCCGTTCTCCAGGGCCCGGCGGAGGTCCATCTCCAGGGCCAGGCGACGACGAACCAGATCGGCCTGCTCACTGGCGAAGAACTCATAGGTCGCCCCACCTCTCGCCTTGGCCCGGTACATGGCGGTGTCCGCGTCACGCAGCAGATCCTCGGGTGTGACCCCGGACCCCCGTGATACGGCCACACCGATCGAGGCCGAAACCGGGATCTCGTTCTCCTCGACCGTGACCGGTTCGGCCAGGACGGACTGCACCCGTTCGGCCAACCGGGACGGCGCGGCCTCCGTCGTCACATTGGCCACCACCACGAATTCGTCGCCCCCGAACCTGGCGACGGTCTCGCCGGCCCGGAACGACTCGGCCAATCGGGCCCCGATCTCGGCCAGGAGCATGTCACCCACCGTGTGACCGTGAACATCGTTGACCAGTTTGAAGCGGTCCACGTCGATGAACATGACGGTGGTCGTCCCGGGCTGACCGAGAGCCTGCCAGATCCGGTCCAACAGCAGGTGCCGGTTCGGCAGGGAGGTCAACTCGTCATGGGTGGCCTGATGGGCCAGTTGCTCCTCGAAGCGACGGCGATCGGTTATGTCCTCGATCACACCGACACAGCGCCGTAGGCCCGACTTGTGGTCCGGCATGGCCGACGCCCTTATGGCCACATCGGCGACCGTCCCGTCGGGTCGCAGCAGGCGGGCCTCGAACGTCACCTCGGTGTCGTCCAGCACGGCGTACATCACCTGCTCGGCCACCATCTGCCGGTCCTCGGGGTGGACAGCCTCCAACCACCCGTCGCCCAGCAGGAACTCCGCCGAACGTCCCGAAATGCGCTCCGTCGCCGCGTTCACGTAGTCACACACGCCGTCGCTGCTGGCATAGAGCACACCCACCGGCGCCGCCTGCACCAGGGCCTCGAACTTCTGCTCCAGGTCCACGCTTCGTACCCGCGCGCTCTCCTCGAGCGCCCGGCGCCGGAGGGCGTTGTCGACGTTGATCCGCAGTTCGGCCAGCTCATAGGGCTTGACCAGATATCCGTGGACCCCCAGGTCGATCGCCCGGCGGGCCACCTCGCGGTCGTCGACCCCGGTGGCCATGATCACCGCCAGATCCGGCCTCGAATCCAGGGCCGATTCGACCAGATCCAGTCCGGACTCGCCGGGCATGTTGATGTCGCTGATCAGCAGCTCGATCTCGGGATTGGCCGCCAGGATCTCCCGCGCCTGGGCCGCCGAGGCGGCCGTTGTGCAGGTGTGCCCATCGCGGGTGAGGACGCGGGCCGCCACCCGGGCGATCGAGGGCTCGTCGTCGACGATGAGAACCCGCGGTGTGGCGCTCACGATTCGGCCGCCATCGTCAGCCCCGCCGCCCGGACCACCGCCCCCACGATCTCCTGGCGGCTGAAGGGCTTGTTGACCAACTCGATGCCCTCCTCGAGCACACCGTGGTTGGCCACCGCCTCGGCGCTGTAACCCGACATGTACACCACGCCGATGCCCTCGTTGACCCGCCTGATCTCCGCCGCCACCTGGGTCCCGGAGAGGCCTCCGGGCATGACGATGTCGGTCAGCAGCACATCGAACCTCTCGATGCCATCCACCGACAGCGCCTCGGGTCCGCTCTCGGCGGTGACCACCACGAACCCTTCACGGTCCAGGATCCTGCGGGCGGCCTCCCTCACGCTCGGCTCGTCCTCGACCAGGAGAATCCGAACTCCCCCGTGCTCGTTCCCCGAGTCCTCCGACTCGTCGGGACCGTCTCCGGTGGGGCCCTCGGCAATCTGGTCCAGGGCCGGAAAGAACATGGCGATCGAGGTGCCGCGATCGACCTCGGAGTAGATCGACACGTAGCCGTTCGCCTGCTGCACGATCCCGTACACGGTCGCCAGACCGAGCCCGGTGCCCTTGCCGACCTCCTTGGTGGTGAAGAAGGGATCGAAGGCCTTCTCCCGGGTGGCCCGGTCCATACCCGAACCCTCGTCGGTGACGGTCAGCTTCACATAGCGCCCCAGCTCCAGACCGGCGACGGTGCGGGCCATGTCCTCGTCCACCTCCTGGACCCGGGTCTCCACCAGTATCCGGCCACCGTCGGGCATGGCATCGCGGGCGTTGACCACCAGATTCATGAAGATCTGCTCGACTCCCACCGGGTCGATACTCACCATCGGGAGTTCGTCGTTCAGCTTCAGCTCCAGTTCGATGTCCTCCCCCACCGCCCGCGACAGCAGCTTCCTCATCGAGTGCAGCGACTGGTTCAGGTTCACGGGCTCGGCCGTGCTGGCCTCGGCCCGGGAGAAGGCGAGAAGCTGGCGGGTGAGATCCGATCCGCGACGGGCCGCCTGGCGGATCTCCTCGAGGTCCTCGCGGGCCTGGGAATCATCCACGTCCTCGATCAGCAGCTCCGAGTAGGACTGGACCGTGGCCATGAGGTTGTTGAAATCGTGGGCCACACCTCCCGCCAGTTGACCGACGGCCTCCAGACGCTGGGACCGGTTCAACTGCTCCTGGAGGCGTTTGCGTTCCGACTCGGCATCGTGTTCGGCCGTCACCTGGGAGACGACCGCCAGCAGCTCCAGGGGCCGCCCGTCCTCGAACTTCATGATCCCGGCCCTCACCCGGAACCACTCCCATGAATCGGCCGGGACCTCCTCGACCGATCCGACCCGGTCCAGGACCCCGCGTGGCACCACCCGGAACTCCATGGAGATGCGCTCACTGCGTCCCGAGACCAGATCCTCCCACTGGCGTCCGGTGAACCGTCGATCATCGGGATGAACCATGTCCAGGGTCGAGAACGACTCCGGTGGCCATCCCAGCAGCTCCTCCCGGTTGCGGAAGGAGACCCGCCTGGTCTCGGTGTCGGCCGAGGCGATCAGGTCGGGAACGTTCTCCAGAACATGTCCCAGGGCCCGACGGTCACGGTCGCTGCGCTCGGCCGCCGCCACCGCCTCGACCTTCGCTCTCTGCATCCTCGCCGTGAGGACCGCCAGAGCGACACCGAACACCAGGCCCATGATCAGCACCAGCCTGGGCATGAGCCGGGTCCCGCCGCCGATTATCTGACCGACCGGCTCGAGCAGTACGTAGGCGTCGACCCCACCGAGGGTCATGTCCTGGCGGATCACGTC
>DRKF01000129.1 GCA_011051915.1 Acidimicrobiales bacterium
CCGTCACTTCGGGTTGTCTGGACTCGCTCAGTGGTGGTGATCGCACTCGAAGTGGTCATTGACGCGCCCAGGGTGACCCCTGCTAACAATGCTTGACAACGATGAAATTTCACGGGTGTAATGCATAGCCCTGCCGGCTGGGAAGCCGAGCGGGGTGCCGTAAGTGGCGGCAGCGGAAGACCGGCCCCCGGCCCCTGATCCGGGCGGGGACAGATCTACCGGACCGACGCCCAGACGGATGCAGAGGCCCGTGAGGGCGCCCCCGGGCGCCCCAGGGCCGGACGGGCACAGATGAGGAGGCAGGGCGTGTCGATTGTCGACAGCGAGGTGAACGGGTCCCCGGCGGACCGGCTCGAGGAGGCCGCGACACCGGTGATGAGGGTCGAGAAACGCGACGGGCGTCTCGAACCGGTCGACGTGAACAAGATCGTCCGGGCCGTTCAGCGCAGCGCCGAGGGTCTCCCCGGGGTGGATCCGCTCCGGGTCGCCACCCGCACCATCTCCGCTCTCAACGACGGGGCGACCACCACCGAGCTGGACGAACTGTCGATCCGCACCGCGGCGGCCCTGATCGTCCAGGAGCCCAACTACTCGCGTCTGGCGGCCCGGTTGCTGGCCACCTTCATCGACAAGGAGGTCCGCAACCAGAACCTCCAGTCGTTCAGCCAGTCGATCATCCGGGGCCACGAGGAGGGCGTGATCGGTGACACCACCATGGAGTTCGTCACCGTCCACGCCCGCAAGCTCGATGACGCCATCGACACCGAGCGGGACAAGCTCTTCGAGTTCTTCGGTCTGCGAACGGTCTACGACCGGTACCTGTTGCGGCATCCCGAGTCCCGCAAGGTGTTCGAGACCCCCCAGTACTTCTTCATGAGGGTGGCGTGCGGACTCTCCACCTCGCCCGAACAGGCCATCGAGTTCTACCGGCTGCTGTCGGCCCTGGACTACCTGCCCTCCAGCCCCACCCTGTTCAACTCCGGCACGACCCACCCCCAGATGTCCTCGTGCTACCTGCTCGACAGTCCCGAGGACGACCTCGAGGCCATCTACGGCCGCTACACCGATGTCGCCAAGCTCTCCAAGCACGCCGGGGGTATCGGACTGGCCTATCACCGGGTACGCAGTCGGGGCTCGCTGATCCGGGGAACGAACGGGCTGTCCAACGGAATCATCCCCTGGCTCAAGACCCTCGACAGCTCGGTGGCGGCGGTCAATCAGGGAGGCCGGCGCAAGGGTGCGGCCTGTGTCTATCTCGAGAGCTGGCACGCCGACATCGAGGACTTCCTCGAACTGCGGGACAACACCGGCGACGAGTCCCGCCGGGCCCACAACCTGAATCTGGCCAACTGGGTACCCGACCTGTTCATGGAGAGGGTCGAGAAGGACTGGCAGTGGAGCCTCTTCGATCCGAAGATCGTTCCCCACTTCACCGACCTCTACGGCGAGGAGTTCCGCCGGGCCTATGAGGAGGCCGAGGCCCAGGGGCTCTACGAGCGCCAGGTGCCCGCCCGGCAGCTGTACGGCCGCATGATGCGGACCCTGGCCCAGACCGGCAACGGGTGGATGACGTTCAAGGATCCCTCCAACACCAAGTGCAACCAGACGGCCGAACCGGGCAACACCGTCCACCTGTCGAATCTGTGCACCGAGATCCTCGAGGTGACCAGTCAGGACGAGACCGCCGTGTGCAACCTGGGTTCCATAAACCTGGGACGCATGGTGACCGACGGCGAGTTCGACTTCGATCGTCTCGGCGAGGTGGTGCGCACCGCGGTGCCGTACCTGGACCGGGTCGTGGACATCAACTTCTACCCCACCCCCGAGGCCGCAAACGCCAACTCCAGGTGGCGCCCGGTGGGCCTGGGGATGATGGGTCTGCAGGACGTGTTCTTCAAGCTCGGTCTGCCCTTCGACTCCGAGGAGGCCCGGACCCTGTCCCGGAGGATCAGCGAGGAGATCTACTACGCCGCCCTCGACACCAGCTGCGAGCTGGCCCAGAAGAACGGCCCCCATCCCGGGTTCCTCGAGACCCGGGCCGCCCGGGGCGAGCTCCAGTTCGATCTGTGGGGTGTGGCCGAGTCCGAGCTCCACGATCCCGGTCGGTGGGAGATGCTCCGGGACCGCATCGGCCAGCACGGGCTGCGCAATTCACTGCTCATCGCCATCGCCCCCACCGCGACCATCGCCTCGATCGCCGGGTGCTACGAGTGCATCGAGCCCCAGGTGTCGAATCTGTTCAAGCGCGAGACCCTCTCGGGGGAGTTCATGCAGATCAACACCTACCTGGTGCGTGAGCTGCAGCGGCGGGGCCTGTGGGACGACGACATGGCCTCGGCCATCAAGCGGGCCGAGGGCTCGGTCCAGTCGGTGGACACCGTCCCCGACGACATCAAGGCCCTCTACCGGACGGCCTGGGAACTTCCCATGAGGTCCCTCATCGACCTGGCCGCCGACCGGGGTCCCTTCGTCGACCAGAGCCAGTCGCTGAACCTGTTCATGGAGAGCCCCACCATCGGGAAGCTCAGCTCGATGTACCTCTACGCCTGGAAGAAGGGGCTGAAGACCACCTACTACCTCCGGTCCCGTCCGGCCACCCGGATCAATCAGACCACCACCGGCGGACCGACCACCCCGGGACCCGGCCCCGGAGCAAAGAAGACCTTCACCGATGCCGAGGCCCTGGCCTGCTCCCTGGAGAACCCCGAGAGCTGCGAAGCCTGCACCTGAGCCGGCCGGTCCGGTGCGCTGAAGCCTGCACCTGAGCCGGAACGAGTCCCACCCCAACCACGACCAACCCGAGGAAGAACGAAATGGCCCTGGCCGCCAACGACCCCCTGCTCCAGCCGCTCGACTCCACCGATGAGGCGGCCCCACCCCTGACCCGGGCCCACAACATCCTGGACCCCGGTTTCGATCTGACCCTGCGCCCGATGCGCTACCCGCAGTTCTACGACATGTACCGGGACGCCATCCGCAACACCTGGACGGTCGAGGAGATCGACTTCTCCGACGACCTGGTCGACCTGGACCGCAAGCTGGTGCCGGCCGAGAGGCACATGGTGAACCGCCTGGTGGCGTTCTTCGCCACCGGTGATTCCATCGTGTCCAACAACCTGGTGCTGAACCTCTACCAGCACATCAATTCCCCCGAGGGCCGGATGTTCCTGTCCCGCCAGCTGTACGAGGAGGCCCTCCACGTCCAGTTCTATCTGACCCTGTTGGACAACTACATCCCCGATCTCGAGGAGCGGGAGGCGGCCTTCGCCGCGGTCGAGAACATCCCCTCCGTCGCCCGCAAGGCCGAGTTCGCCTTCAAGTGGATCGGCTCCATCAACGAGCTGCACCGCCTCGAGACCCGGGAGGACCGCAAGCGGTTCCTGCTGAACCTGATCTGCTTCGCCGCCTGCATCGAGGGCCTGTTCTTCTTCGCCGCCTTCGCCTATGTGTACTTCCTGCGCTCGAAGGGCCTGCTGAACGGGCTGGCGGCCGGGACCAACTGGGTGTTCCGCGACGAGTCGGGCCACATGAACTTCGCCTTCGAGGTGGTCAACACCGTGCGGGCCGAGGAGCCCGATCTCTTCGACGAGGATCTGGCCGACTCCATCCGGGCCATGATCTCCGAGGCCATCGACTGTGAGTACCAGTTCGCCCAGGACGTACTCAGCGAGGGCGTGGCCGGCATGTCCCTGGCCGACACCCGTCAGTACCTGGAGTTCGTGGCCGACCAACGACTGGTGCAGCTGGGTCTGCCCCGCCAGTTCGGGGTGGGCAATCCCTTCCCGTTCATGGAACTCCAGGACGTCCAGGAGCTCTCCAACTTCTTCGAGCGCACCGTGAGCGCCTATCAGATGGGGGTGACCGGAGAGGTCGCCTTCGACGAGGACTTCTAGCCAGTCCCCGTCCCCCAACCCCATCTATGGCACCAAGTGCGCGCTATAGCGCGCGTTCGGTGCCACAGATCCGGTGACGAGCCCCATCTATGGCATCAAGTGCGCGCCATGGCGCGCGTTCGGTGTCACAGATCGGGGGGTGAGCGCCATCTGTGGCATCAAGTGCGCGCCATGGCGCGCGTTCGGTGTCACAGATCGGGGGGTGAGCGCCATCTGTGGCATCAAGTGCGCGCTATGGCGCGCGTTCGGTGCCACAGATCGGGGAGGGGTTCGGCGTGACAGCTTGGCTCTCGTCGGTCATGCTCCCCG
>DRKF01000130.1 GCA_011051915.1 Acidimicrobiales bacterium
ACCAGGCTTCCCCAAGTCATCCCGGCTCCGAATCCGGCGAGCACGATCGTCTGTTGCGCAGTCAGTCTGCCGTCCGCATGGGCAAGCCCCATCGCTATCGGAATCGAGGCAGCCGACGTGTTTCCGATGTAGCCGATGGTGTCGAGTACGCGATCCTGGGCGAGGCCGTGGACGGGTCCCGATGATTGGTCCAGGTGCTATGCGGGTTGAGGTTGGTTGATGGTGGTCCAGTGGTTGGCGAACTCGGTTGGGGTGAGGTCGCCGTGGGCAGTATGGGGTGGGTTCTGGTTGTAGTTATACGGGTGATCGGGTCAAGTGGGGGGGTCATGAGGCTTGGCCGTTGAGGCGGTTGAGGAGCCCGTCGAAGATGTTCTGGCGTCCGATCTGGCCCTTGTTGGCTGCGTCGTCGCGTTGGCGTTGGAGGGTGGGCTTGAACTCGATGGTGGTGACGAAGAAGTCGCAGGTCTCGCAGATCGATTCGAAGTGGCAGTCCATTTCTACGGGGCGGGCGCAGTAGCCGTTGCCGAGCATGCGGCGGTGCATCTCGGCGCGGAGTTTGCGCATCTCGGTGCCTTCGTTGGTGGCGGGGAGGTGGTGGGGTTGGTCGTAGAGGGCTTCGACTTTTTCGGTGACGGCGAAGTACTCCTCAGCGACGGTCTTGTCGGCGATTCGGGCGTAGACCATGGTCATGGCCAGGGTCTTGTGGCCGAGGAGCGCGGCGATCGCTTCGAGGCTCATGCCTCGGTTGATGGCTTGGGTCGCGAGGGTGTGGCGGAGCTGGTGGGGGGTGACGTGGCCGATGCCGGCGTTGTCGGCGATACGGCCGAGCGCTTTGCTGACCCGGAGTTTGGTGATGGGTCTGCCGTTGTGGAGTAGGAGCCGGTCGCTGCGCAGTCCGGTGGGCCGGTGGTTGGTGATCCAGTCGTCGAGGAGGGTCTTGAGGTCGGGGTGGAGGGGGATGTAGCGGTCGTTGTGGAGCTTGCCGACGGGTATGCGGAGCCAGAACGCGGAGCCGATCTGGACGACGGCGTCGATGGTGAGGCCGGTCAGTTCGCTGAGGCGGATCCCGGTGCGGGCGAGGATCTCGACACAGAGCCGGGTGAGCGGGTCGGGTTCGGTTCGGGTCGCTCGGGCGAGTTTCGCGGCGGCGTCGTCGAGGAACCGTGGCAGTGGTCGGTCGATTCGGGGGAGGTCGGCGGCGAAGAGCAGGGGCCGGCAGGGCGCGTTCGGGTAGCCCCAGTTGGTGGTGCGTTCGAAGAAACAGCCGAGGTTGATCAGCTGTTCTTTGATCGAGGTGCGAGCCAACGGTTTGCCGGTCCGGGTGCTGGGGGTGGTCGAGATCCAGATTTTGAACTCCTCGATGTGGCGGCGATCGAGACGGGCGCAGGAGTCGATATCGGGGTGGTGATCGGCGAGCCACGTGCCGAACACCCGCAGGCTGTGTTCGATGTGTTTGACTGTCGAGGGCCGCAAGCTGAGCCGGACTTGTTCGATGTAGCGGTGGGCGTTGTCCCTGTAGAGCGCCGGGATCGGGTCCCAGCCGGTCACCGTGACCGACGGCTTGGAGACAGGCCGGGCGAGCGAGTCGATCTTGTGGTCGTGGAACAAGGTGAGCTGCAGTCGGTGAAGAACCGCCCGCACGTTACGCCCAGCTTCGGGCTTGCCCCGCCTCTTGTAGGCCTCGGCTATCGCAGCCCGGGCTGTGGCGAAAGCGTCGGTATCGATGTCGCCAGGGCGGCGACCGGACAGTGCGGCGATCTTGCACAAGGCGTTCCACTGCAACGCCGTGTCCGCTGCGGTCGTGTCGAGTCGCCCCGTCGCCTGGGTGAACCAGGCGTGGGCCTCGGGCAGGTGCTTGCGGGCGGTCCCTCCCAAACGGAGATCAGCCAGCGCCAAGAACTCAGGGGTCGCTTGGAGCCGCCCGGTTGGGAGTGTCGCATGTTCTGTGTAAGAGGCGTTACCTAGGGGCGGGAGGTCCGTCTCGTGGAAGGATGCGTCATGGAAGAGATTCCGCAGGAAGTGCTGGATCAGTTGTTGGATGGTGTGGAGACCGAGGAGGACCTGGCTGGTCCTGGGGGGTTGATATCTCAGCTGGTGGGCCGGCTGATCGAGTCCGCTTCGGGGGGTGAGTTGACCACCCATCTGGGTTATGAGAAGGGTGACCCTGCTGGGAGGGGCACACCGAACTCCCGTAACGGCACCACCCCCAAGACCTTGCATACCCCCCTGGGGGATATCCCGGTGCGGGTGGCTCGGGATCGTAACGGCAGTTTCGAACCCCAGATCGTGGAGTCGGGTCAAACCCATTGGGGTGGCCTCGATGAGCGGATCATCTCCATGTACGCCAAGGGGATGACCAACCGGGACATCGCTGAAGACCTGGGCGAGATCTACGGGGTGGAGGCCTCCGCGGACTTCATCACCGCGGTCACTGACGCTGTTCTGGCTGACATCGCCGAGTGGCAGAACCGTCCTCTGGACCGCTGCTACCCCGTGGTGTGGATCGATGCTCTGGTAGTGAAGATCCGTACCGATGGGGTGGTCCGCAACCGGCCGGTGTACCTGGTTCTGGGTCTCAACTGTGAGGGCCGCAAGGAACCGTTGTCCCTGGTAGTGGGTAGTGGAGGGGACGAATCAGCCAAGTTCTGGTTGAAGGTCCTCAACGATCTCCGGAACCGGGGGCTGACCAACATCTTGGTGTGCTGCACCGATGGGCTCACTGGTCTGGGAGAGGCGATCGAGGCCACCTACAGCCAGGCCGTGCACCAGACGTGCGTCGTGCACCTGATCCGGAATTCTCTGAAGTTCGTGAGCTACAAGGACCGTCGCAAGGTCGCCGCTGACCTCAAGAACGTCTACCGGGCGCCCACCGCGGAGGCAGCGGAGGCCGCTCTGGTCGAGTTCACCGACACGTGGGACAGCCGCTACCCGACCATCGGGCAGATGTGGCGGTCGAACTGGGAGCGGTTCACACCGTTCTTCGCGTACTCACCGGAGATCCGTCGGATCATCTACACCACCAACTCCATAGAGGCGGTGAACCGCCAGCTACGCAAGGTGATCAAGAACCGGGGATCGTTCCCCACCGATCAGGCTGCTCTCAAGCTGCTATGGCTGGCACTGGACCGGGCATCGAGGAAATGGAAAGCTCCGATCAAGGACTGGCCACGAGCCCTCCAACAGTTCGCGATCATGTTCCCCGGACAAGTACCCCTCACCGAAATCTGAGAACAAACAAACCAGTCTCTTACACAGAACCCCCGACGCCCTCTGATCGGGGATCTCAACCCGAGCCTGATCGTCGTTGACGGCGAAGAAGAACTCTCGACCCTCGCTGCTGAAACCTTCCCCACCGCTCCCCGCCAGCGCTGTCTGTGGCACCTCAAGAGAGGACTCCGCAGAGCTCTGCTCTACACCGACCGCGTCGGTGCCACCGCAGCTGAGCTGTGGTGCGCTGAACTCGACCGGCTGTTGCACAACGCGTGGACCGAACGCGATCCCGACCTCACCGGGGACTGCCTGGAGTTGTTGATCGAGAACCTTGAACTTCAAGGCGCTCCCTCCGCCGCGCATCACCTGCGCGCCGCCGCCGATGAGACGTTCACGTTCCTCACCCACCCCAACGCCGGTCAACTGGTTTGCGGACATAAAGGCCGGCCCGACGTCGGCACCGGTGTACTCGAGCGGGTCATGCGCGAGAT
>DRKF01000131.1 GCA_011051915.1 Acidimicrobiales bacterium
AGCTTTGTGGGTGCCGGTCATGTCGATGCCTCGGCTGCGGTGTCGGTGGTCATGTCGATCTCTCAGCTTTGTGGGTGCCGGTCATGTCGATGCCTCGGCTGCGGTGTCGGTGGTCATGTCGATCTCTCGGGGCTCGGGGCCGGTGCGCGTACGTCATCGAGGGGACCCCGGTTTCCCCCTCCACGACGGAACCGTTCCGGGTCAGGGCTCCGTTGTCGCCTCGGTTGGACCGCCCGACCGCAGGCTGAGCCCGCGGCGGGCCCCGATGACTTCATGTGCGAACGGGAACCGTAGCATAATCCTGACGGTCGCCAGAGATGCGTAATGGCTCAGAGGGAGAGTTCCGTACTCCTGGTGTAGGGTCCCCGGCGTGAGCGATCGAAACCAACACCACGCCGTGGTCACCGGGGGCTCCAAGGGCATCGGAATGGCGGTCGTCGAACGCCTGCTGGACGACGACCATCGGGTCACGGCGGTGGCCCGCGACCGGACAGCCCTCGACGCCCTGGTTGACCACCTGGGCGACCGCTTCGGGGACGCCCTGGCGGTACGGAGCTGCGATGTCACCGACGAGGCGGCGGTCGTCGAACTCTTCGAGACCCTCGCCCCTGTCGACATCCTCGTCAACAACGCCGGTATCTCCCACTCGGCCCCGATCTCGCGGATCACCCTGGAGGACTGGAATCGGCATCTCGCGGTCAACGCCACCGGCGCGTTCCTGTGCATGCGGGCCGTGGTCGATCCCATGAGGGAGAGGGGCTGGGGGCGGATCGTGACCGTGGCCTCGGTCACCGGTCACGAGGGAGCTCCGTACATAGCGGCCTACGCGGCGTCGAAGCACGCCGTGCTGGGTCTCACCCGGTCGGTGGCAGCCGAACTGCAGGGCAGCGGAGTCACGGCCAACGTGGTCAGCCCCAGCTATGTGGACACTCCCATGACCCGCCAGACCCTGGCCCGGATAGAGGATCGCACGGGGCGGAACCAGGCCGAGGCCCTCGAGGCTCTGCTCTCGGTCACCCGCCTGAACCGGCTGATCCCTCCCGAGGAGGTGGCGGGGGCGGTGGCCTTCCTCATCGCCTCACCTTCGGTGAACGGACAGTCGGTGATAATTGACGGTGCCGCCTGACCAGCGGCCCCCGCCGTCAGCCCCGTTCCCTCAGCTTGAAGCGTTGTACTGGCGTTGCTGGGGTCCGCCGCGGATGGCCCGGGTCAGCCCCGTTCCCTCAGCTTGAACCTTTGAACCTTGCCGGTCCCGGTGCGGGGTAGGGCGTCGAGGAACTCCACCGCCCGGGGGTACTTGTAGGGAGCGATGTCGGCCTTGACGTGATTCTTGATCTCCGTGGCCATGGCGTCACCGGCCTCGTAACCCTCCTTGAGGACCACATAGGCCTTGACGATGGAGGTGCGGGCCTCGTCGGGAACCCCCACGACCGCACACTCGAGGACCGCCGGATGGTTCATCACCGACTCCTCGACCTCGGGGGCGGCGATGTTGTACCCGGCCGAGATGATCATGTCGTCGGCCCGGGCGTGGAAGTGGAAGTAGCCGTCCTCGTCCTTGGAGTAGGCGTCTCCGGTGACGTTCCACCCGTTCTCAACGTAGACCGACTGCCGCTCGTCGGCGAGGTACAGGCAACCGGTCGGGCCCTTCACCGCCAGCCTTCCCACCTCCCCCACGGGGGTGGGGGCGCCGCTGTCGTCGAGAACCTCGACCCGGTACCCGGGTATGGGCCGGCCGGTGGCGCCCGGTCTGATGTCGTCACCCACGGCGGAGATGAACACGTGGAGCATCTCGGTGGAACCGATGCCGTCGACGAGCTTGAGCCCGGTGGCCTCGTGGAACGCCTCCCAGGTGGAACGGGGCAGGGTTTCCCCGGCGGACATGCACTGGCGCAGCGAGGAGAGGTCGAGGTCCTCGATCCCGTCCAACATGGCCCGGTAGGCGGTGGGTGCGGTGAAGCAGAAGGTGCAGCGGTGCCGGGCTATGGCCTCCAGCAGGGCCGGACCGGGGGTTTCGGTCAGCACGGTCGACGCCCCGACACGGAGGGGGAACAGCAGCAATCCACCGAGGCCGTAGGTGAACGCCAGGGGAGGACTACCGCAGAAGATGTCGTCGGCGGTGGGTTGCAGGAGGGCGTTGTTGGTGTCCGTGGCCGCCAGGATCTCGCGGTGGAAGTGGGCGGCCGCCTTGGGCTGGCCGGTGGTACCGGAGGTGAATGCCAGCATCGCCACATCGTCGGCGGCGGTCGCCACGGGAGTGAACGGCTCGTCGTCATCCGCCAGCTCGGCGGCCAGGTCCGGGGAATCGGAGGGGCCCCAGCTGTCGAGGGGGAACTCCCCGGCGACGGCCAACTCGTCCTCGTGACGCAGGCGACCGTCGCAGAGGGCGAACTGGATCTGAGCCTTGTCGATGATGGTGCGCAGCTCTCGGCTGCGCAGCAGGGGCATCACCGAGACCGCCACCCCTCCGGCCCTGATCACCCCGAACCAGGCGGCGACCATCCACGGATTGTTGAACGAATGAATGAGCACCCGGTTGCCCGGAACGAGACCCCTGCGGTGGACGAGATGGCGGGCGAATCGATCGGCCCACTGCCTCAGTTCGTTGTAGGTCCATGCGACATCACCGGTGGCGTCACTGACACAGGGACGCTCGCCCCAGCCCCTGGCGATGCCGGCGTCGAGCAACTCGGCCCCGGCGTTGATCTGGGCCGGGTAGTCGAGTTCCGGCATCTCCCAGATGAATTCGGGCCACTGCTCCTGTGGTGGAAGATTGTCCCGGCAGAAGGTGTCGACGTGGGCGCTGACTCCGGTTGGGCCGTTCATGATGTCCCCCTGGGTGGCGGCGGAGTGGGTTCCTGGGTTCCCGTTCCCGCATGTGGGCCCCGTGTTCGAATCTGTCGATCCTGATACGGAGGTCTGACGGTCGCCAAAACTAGCAGGGACCGGATGCGCCGGAACCAGCCCCCGTACCGCCCACGGGGCCCGCCCCACGAAGGAAAGCGGATTCGACGCTCTCCCGTTGGTCCGAGTGCCCCGGTCGTGGTGAACTCAGGTCATGTCGGACACTCGCCTGCAGCCCCGCTCGGTGATAGTCACCGTGTTCGGGGCCTTTGTGCAGCGGACCGGCAACTGGATCGCGGTCGCCGACCTCGTCTCCCTGCTGGGCGACCTGGGCATCGAGGAGCCCTCGGTGCGGGCGGCGGTGGCCCGGCTCAAGAAGTCAGGGTTGCTGCTTCCGGTCACCCGCGGCTCTGCCGCCGGCTACTCCGCTGGTCCGGACTTCCTGGAGATTCTTCGCGACGGTGATTCCCGTATCTTCGCCAGCCGGCGCCCCGCCGACATCGAGGACGGTTGGGTTCTGGCCAGCTTCTCGGTGCCGGAGTCGGAGCGGGACCGCAGGTACCGTCTCCGGACCCATCTCCAGTCGCTCGGATTCGGATCGATCGGAGCGGGGGTGTGGATCGCTCCGAGGCGGGCCCTGGTGGACGCCCGTCGCATCCTGGAGAGAGGCGGGCTCTCGGAGTACGTGCACCTGTTCACCGCCTCCTACGCCGGATTCGAGGAGATCGCCGACCTGGCTTCCCGAACCTGGGACTTCGCCGAGCTCTCACGTTCGTACTCCGAGTTCCTGCAGGTCCACCTGCCGGTGCTGGAACGGTGGACGGAGACACCGGGTAACGACGGTGAGGCCTTCGTCGACTACGTGTCCGCGCTGGAGCGGTGGCGGCCCCTGGCCTATCTCGACCCCGGTCTGCCCCGCGAGCTCCAACCCGAGGCCGGGGTCAGGGATCAGGCGGCCGCGGTGTTCACCGAGCTGACCACCGAGCTGGAGCACCGGGCACTGCTCCACGTACTGACCACCAGCCGTCGCCGAGGCTGACGACGGCGGGGGATGGCCCGGTGGGCCCCGCCGGGTCCCAGGCGCAAGTCCCGAGGCCGCCACCCTCGAGGGATCAACGGCCGGCTCTTCCCAGGGGGTGGTAGCCCGGATGGGGAGCGGGCCCGTGAGCCTCAGGTGCGGGTGGTATCAGACTCCGACACCGTGCCTGCGTCAGACTCCGACAGCGTGCCGCCGGCAGAGCTGAGGCCGCGTAGGCTGACCGCGAGGTAGCCGACGGCGGTGAGAGTCACTGCCAGGGCGATGACCGGACCGGCGTTCGAGGCCAGAGCCCGATGGGCCAGAACCGTGGTCCCGACCCCGAGGAGAACCAGGCCCCAGAGCAGTGCGATGGGCCGCGGCCGTGCTCGTGGAGTCATTGCACCGTCCCCCGGCCGAATACGATCTCCAGGATGAGGGTGAGCACGGGTCCCTCACCGCTGCGATCGGCCTCCAGACGCGTCCTGATGCCGTTGGACTCCTGATCGAAGAACGAGAGTTCGCCCGCGGTGACCGTTCCGGTGACGGTCACGGGCGTACCGGGTGGGACCAACACGTCGGCGTAGCCGGCCCCGACCCTGAGAGTGATCTCGGTGTCCTGGCTCAGCACCAGACGGCTGAGGTCGAGCTCGATGGAGCCCGCCCCCACCTCGTAGGTGTCCCCGAGGGCGGACATCTCGCTGACCTCGATGACTCGGGGTCCGAAGCCTCCCGAGATTCCGCTCTCCAGAATCGGCGACAGCGACAACGCCATGAGGGCCGGCACCCCCAGGAGTATGAGGGGCAGGGTACGGCCAACGAAGGAGGCCACGACGAGGCCGAGACCGATGAGGCTGGTCGCGGTGGCGATGTAGGCGGTGATGCCGATGTGGATCTCGAACAGCTGATCCACGAGAGCCATCACCCCGATCACGGCGCCGACCACGGCTACGGTCATGGCGGCTACGGGTGGCCCCGAGTCGCGACCGACAGGATCGCGGGTCCCCGGTGGCGGAGTAGCGACGGTCTCCGCCGCGGCCCGGGGTACCGCCCATCCATGGACGGCCGCGCCGGGTTCGGGAACCGCCCGGTCAGGGTCCGGCCTCGGTTCGGATACCGGGTGTCGGGGAGGTCGGCCCAGCAACGCCACCCCTATTCCGACCAGGAGGGTGGGTACCACCAGGGGGCCGAGGTCGCTCCCGGGAGCGAGGTCGAGACCCGTGACGGAGAAGACGATCTTTCCGAGGACGGCTCCGACCGAGACGAGAAGGACCAGAACCCCGGTGATCAGGCGCGCCGGATCCTGGATCACCCGGAAGGGTCTGGGATCGGGATCGTCAGCGGGCGGAATGAGGAGCCAGGCGGCGAGATAGACGAGCACGATCGAGCCACCGGACATCACGGCGAGAATCACCAGGATGATCTCCACCAGCCCGGCGTCCATGTCGAAGTACTGGGCCAGACCGTGGGCGACACCTCCCAGGCGGCCGCCCGGACCGCGTCTCAGTCTGCGGGACGCTCTCGGTCCGCGTCGGTCTTCCACAGTGGCGACCTCGGGTGATTCCGGCTCGTTGGTGTCTGCCATGGTCCCAGGGTGTGGCGTACCGTCTTCCCCCGCTATCGGGGATCACCATGATTTCACCCTGAGCGTGTGCCCGGCGTCTCGGGGTCGATCCCCATGGGAACTCCGGTGCCGGCGTGAGACGATGGAGTCCCGGACGACCGACCGATTCGGATGGCCAATGACCCGCAGGGCACACCGAGCAGACACCGACCACACCGACACGGAGGCTGAGGCCCACGGCGTGGCGCTTCGGACCGAACCGACGGCCGAGGCCGATGGTGCACCTCTGGGCACCGAACCGACCGCCTTCACCGCTGGGCCGGCCTACCGGCCCTACTGGCAGGTTCCCGTACCCTGTTCGCAGGACCGGATCGTGGGGGGAATCGCGGCCGGAATCGCCCGGGAGATCGGAGTGGAACCGATCTGGATCCGCCTGGCCTTCGTGATGCTCCTCGCCTCGGGTGGATGGGGGGCGCTCGCCTACGCCGCGGCGTGGGCTCTGGGTTCCTGGGCCGATGCCACCGGCAACGGTCCATCGGCCCCACCGGTGCCCAAGGGTCGGGATTCGGTGACCCGCCACCTGGGTCTGGCCCTGGTGGTACTGGGACTGGTCGCTGCTTCTGCCGCCGTCTCCGGGTGGAACCAGCGGTACGTGTGGGCAAGTGGACTGCTCTCACTCGGAGGGCTCATCGTGCGGCGTCAGGTGGCGGGCTCCAGTTCGACCTCGCGGGAGGGACCCCGGGGATACATGCTGCTGCTGGGCGGCCTGGCGGCGATCGGCGCCGGAGCCGTGATTCTCACTATCTCCCTCGGGGCCGGAACGCAGACCACCGTCCCCCTGGGCGCTTTTCTGGTCCTACTGGCCCTGGCTGCACTGACATCCCCCTTGTGGTGGAGGCTGATCAGGAACCTCGACCGCGAACGTCAGGCCCGCACACGATCCGAGGAGCGCACCGCGGTCGCAGCCCACCTGCACGACTCGGTTCTCCAGACCCTGGCCCTGATCCAGAACACCGACGATCCTCGCCGGATGACAGCGCTGGCCCGTCGTCAGGAGAGGGAGCTGCGGAACTGGTTGGATCCCGACCGGGTGTCCCGGACCGGCGGAGGGATCAGGGGACGGCTCGACCGTCTGGCATCCGACATCGAGGAGCTCTACGGGTTGGAGGTGCGTGTCGTCGTGGTGGGCGACGGCGTGGTCGACGCGGGGGTCGAGGCGGCCCTGGGAGCCACCCGGGAGGCGGTGGTCAACTCGGCCAAGCACTCCGGGGTGGACGGGGTGGACGTCTACGCCGAGGTGGGGGCGGAGCGGCTCGATGTCTTCATACGTGACCGCGGCCGAGGCTTCGAGCCCGATCTCGTCGCCGGTGACCGGCGGGGGATCCGCCACTCGATCGAGGGTCGTGTCCTGGGGGCCGGAGGCAGGGTGAGGATACGCAGCTCGAAGGGAGAGGGAACGGAGATCGAGATCACCGTCCCGCTGAACACGTCGGGGCCCGGTGCTTCGGCGGGAACAGGGGGGCGAGTGGCTGCAAGCACGGGGCCGACGGCAGCCGGGGACGGCAGGATCATGGAAGTCGACGGCGAGGAGCCGGGGTGACCTACAAACCGACGGTGGTTCTGGTCGATGACCACGAGCTTGTCCGCTCGGGGGTCAGGGCCGAACTGGAGCGGGTGGTCCGGGTGATCGGTGAGGCGGCCGATGTGGCCGAGGCGGTGGACCTCATAGCGGACCGGCCCCCGGATGTCGTTCTCCTGGACGTG
This sequence comes from Acidimicrobiales bacterium, assembly GCA_011051915.1. Lineage (GTDB taxonomy): Bacteria > Actinomycetota > Acidimicrobiia > Acidimicrobiales > Poriferisodalaceae > DRKF01. The sequence goes on from DRKF01000131.1 coordinate 7,188, forward strand.
CATCTGCCCTCGGGAACAGGCGTCGATGTGATCG
>DRKF01000132.1 GCA_011051915.1 Acidimicrobiales bacterium
CCCCTCAGGTAGGGATTGTGCTGTTCGGCCATGTTGTGCTGCCCGGCCGTATCGTGCTGCTCGGCCATATCGTGTTGCTCGGCCATGAGGTCCCCTTCCCGCAACGGGATCAGCCCCATGATAGTCCGAATCAGATTGTCAGAAGAGTATCCGGGTCCGGGAACAGGGGGAGGACGGCCGTGGGGGTGTCGGGACGGTACCCGGGTCCGGGAACAGGGGGAGGACGGCTGTGGGGGTGTCGTGACGGCACCCGGGCCCGGGAACGGCGAGCGCGGTCTCCCGGCGTACCACCCCCTCCCTAGGTTCGGGGAATGCTGTCGGAGCGGCGATGCGGTGGTTGCGGTGTGAGAGGGTGGATCGTGTGCCCGAGGTGTGTGAGCGGACTGTCGGCGGCCCCTCCGGTGACGGTCGACGGGGCCGCCTCCGCCTCGGCCCTGCTCTCCTACACCGGCCCGACCCGGGACCTGGTCGTGGCCTTCAAGTACGGCCGGAATCGCGCTGTCGGTGGGTGGCTCGGGTCCGCCCTGGTGCGTTGGCTCGGAGGCGTCGAGCACACGGTCGGCGCCGTCACCTGGATCCCCACCAGCGGGATCCGTCGCCGTCGCCGGGGTTTCGACCAGGCTCGATTCCTGGCCCGGACGGTGGCGAGGGGCACGGGTCTTCCCCTCATCACCACCCTCGCCCGGTGGGGTTCGCGTCCCCAGACCGGCCTGGGGCGCAGCCGGCGGCTGAACGGCCCCCGGCTGTCGGTGGTGCTCCACCCATCCCCCGAGCCCGCGGTGGGGAGGCCGGTCCTGCTGGTGATCGACGATGTGATCACCACCGGCGCCACGGCCGGCGCGGCCTGTACCGGGCTCGTTCGGGCCGGGTTTCCCGAGCCTCACTTCCGGGCCCTCGCCGCCACGCCAGGATGAGCCGACGCCCCGGTTCCGGGGGACGGGCCGGGTCGCGGATCGGACCTGAATCGAGGTCGACCACCGGAGGGTGAGGCCGCTGACGGGGCCTACACTGGAGGTACATCGACCAGGAGGAAACTCGGACATGGACGTGATCATCTCAGGGCGAAATGTCGAGCTGAATGACGAGGTCCGGGAAGTCGTAGAGGCCAAGATCGGCCGCTTGGACCGCTTCGTGCGGGGAATCGAGCGGGCCGATGTTGTCTTCCAGGAGGAGAAGAACCCTCGAATCACCGAGAAGGTCGATCTCGAGGTCACTCTCGAGGGCAAGGGGCACCATGTCCGTTGCAAGGTCAACGGGCCCGATGAGCTGAGTGCCATCGACCGGGCGGTCAACAAGCTCGAGAAGCAGCTTCGCAAGCTCAAGACCAAGCTGGAGAAGAACAAGAAGCACAACGGTGCCAAGGTGGCCCGGGCGGTGGAGATGCCCGCTCCCGCCCCGACCGCGGTGCCCTCCGAGCCGGAGGCCGAGCCCGCCGAGGAGCTGGAGTTCTCCGCCGAACTGGACCTGGTGGAGGTACCCGACGCCGAGCTGGTTCCCATCGAACTGGTGCGCAGGAAGACCTTCGAGATGCTCACCATGAGCCCCGAGGACGCCGTGGTGCGTATGCAGCTGCTGGACCACAGCTTCTACGTCTTCAACAATGCCGAGACCGGGCGCTGCTCGGTGGTGTACCTGCGTGAGGAGGGCGGAGCGGGTCTGATCAACTCCGCCGGGTGAGGGTGCGCTGCTCGGTGGTGTACCTGCGTGAGGAGGGCGGAGCGGGTCTGATCAACTCCGCCGGGTGAGGATCCGGGGTCGATCGGTCGTTGAGGCGCCCCGGGTATCGGGGCGTCCACCGGTAGGCTTGGGGCGATGTCGATTTTTTCGAAAGTCCTTCGCGCCGGCGAGGGAAAGAAGCTCAAGGCCCTCTCGTCTCTGGTTCCAGATATCAATGCCCTGGAACCGGAGATCGAGGCCCTTTCCGACGACGCACTGAGAGCCAAGACCGGTGAGTTCCGGTCCCGCCTGGACCAGGGGGCCGAGCTCAACGACATCCTGATCGAGGCCTTCGCCGTCACACGCGAGGCGGCCCGCCGGGTCATCGGCCAGCGCCACTACGACGTCCAGCTCATGGGCGGGGCCGCCCTCCACTTCGGATGGGTGGCCGAGATGAGAACGGGCGAGGGCAAGACCCTCGTCTCGACCCTGCCCGTGTATCTCAACGCCCTGGCCGGCAAGGGCGTGCACGTCATCACCGTCAACGACTACCTGGCCAGCCGTGACTCGGAGTGGATGGGACAGATCCACCGTTTCCTGGGTCTGGACGTCGGCCTGGTCATCCCCGGGATGGACGATCCCGCCGTCAAGCGGAAGATGTACGCCGCCGACGTCACCTACGGCACCAACAACGAGTTCGGCTTCGACTACCTGCGCGACAACATGGCGCCCAGCCTCGATGCCCAGGTCCAGAGGGGCCACGCCTACGCCATCGTCGACGAGGTCGACTCCATCCTGATCGACGAGGCCCGGACCCCGTTGATCATCAGCGGTCGGCTGTCCGAGGCGGCCCAGCTCTACCAGCGGTTCGCCCAGATCGCCCGCACGATGAGACGCGACGTCGACTACGAGGTCGACGAGGAGAAACGCCAGGTGGCGGCTCTCGAACCGGGGATCGAGAAGGTCGAGGCCGCTCTCGGTGTCGAGAACCTCTACGACCAGGTCAGCTCGAACCTCGTGCACCAGATGAACGCGGCCCTCAAGGCCAAGGAGCTGTACCGCCGCGACAAGGACTACGTCATCCAGGACGGCGAGGTGAAGATCGTCGACGAGTTCACCGGACGGATCCTCGAGGGTCGGCGCTGGTCGGAGGGACTGCACCAGGCGGTGGAGGCCAAGGAGGGGGTGAAGATCAAAGAGGAGAACCAGACCCTGGCCACCATCACCCTCCAGAACTACTTCCGGCTCTACGACAAGCTGGCGGGGATGACGGGCACGGCGACCACCGAGGCGGCCGAGCTGGCCAGTACCTACGGCCTGGACGTGATCCCGATTCCCACCAACAAGCCGGTGATCCGCAAGGACCAGGGTGACCTGATCTACAAGACCGAGGCCGGGAAGTTCAACGCGGTGATCGAGGACATAATCGAGCGCACCGCCACCGGTCAGCCGGTCCTGGTGGGCACGGTCTCGGTGGAGAAGTCCGAGTTGCTCAGTCGCGAGCTCGAAAAGAGGGGAATCCCCCACAACGTCCTCAACGCCAAGCACCACACCCGTGAGGCCGAGGTGGTCACCCAGGCGGGGCGCCTCGGCGCGGTCACGGTGGCCACCAACATGGCCGGTCGTGGGGTCGACATCCTGCTCGGCGGGAACCCCGAGGGCATGGCCGCCCAGAGACTGGCGGGGGAGGGCCTCGACCCCGACACGCCCGAGGGCAAGGCCCGCCTGGCCGAACTCACCGAGATGTTCGAGGCTCAGTGCCGCACCGAGGGAGACAAGGTCCGAGAGCTCGGCGGGCTCTACGTGCTCGGAACCGAGAGGCACGACTCCCGTCGAATCGACAACCAGCTACGTGGCCGTTCGGGACGCCAGGGCGACCCCGGGGAGAGCCGGTTCTACCTCTCCCTGGAGGACGAGCTGATGAGGCTCTTCGCCACCGGGGCCATGAACTGGGTGATGGAGAAGGCCCTTCCCGAGGACGTCCCCATCGAGGCCAAGATGGTCACCAAGGCCATCGAGCGGGCCCAGAACACCGTCGAGCAGCGCAACGCCGAGATCCGCAAGAACGTCCTCGAGTACGACGAGGTCATGAACGAGCAGCGGAAGGTGATCTACGTCCGCCGCGATCAGATCCTCCGGGGAGCCGACCTCAAGACCGAGGCCTTCGAGTACCTGGGTCAGGCCGTCGAGGATCTGGTGGAGACCTACTGCGTGTCCGACGTCCAGGAGGAATGGGACGTCGAGGGCCTGCTCAGGGAACTCCGGACCACCTGGCCCTCGGAGATCACCGAGGAGCAGATCACGAGCTGCTTCACGGTCGAGGAGGTGGACGAGCTCCTCTACGCCGAGGGGACCGCCTTCTATGAGTCCCGCGAGGCCGAGCTGGGGCCCGACACCATGAGAGAGGTCGAGCGGCAGGTGATGCTGCGGGTCATCGACCAGAGATGGCGCGAACACCTCTATGAGATGGACTATCTCAAGGAGGGCATCAACCTCAGGGCCATGGGCCAGCGCGACCCTCTGGTGGAGTGGCAGCGCGAGGGCTTCGAGATGTTCGGCGAGATGATGGGCCGGATCTCCCGGGACTTCGTCCGCTACGTCATGCACGTTCAGGTCGTGGTGAACGATCCTGCGCCCAAACCGACCGAGGTCCAGGCCTCGGGTCCCACCGACCCTTCGGAGCGGTCCGGTCTGTCAGCGTCCCAGGCTCCGGCATCGGGCCCGCCGGCTGCACCGACCCCCAACCGGACCGCACCTACCACGCCCGTCGTGAAGAGCGATCAGGAGAAGATCGGCCGGAACGACCCCTGCTACTGCGGTAGCGGTCGGAAGTTCAAGCACTGCCACGGCCGGTGACCTGACGCGACAGATCTCCCGCCGTACCCGTCGGCGGCTATGACTTCCGGGCGTTGCGCCGACCGTCCTGTCTCCAGCCACCCAGTATCCAACCGAGAGCCGATGAAAGACTTCACCGAAACCCTCTCCGATCTCGGAGTCAGGGTCGACCAGGCCCACGAGTACCTCAGGATCGACTACGCCCGCGATCGGGTCCGACAGCTGGAGGCCGAGGCCTCCCGCCCCGATCTGTGGGACGACCCCGAGTCGGCCCGTCGGGTCACCGGTGAGCTGTCCGACCTTCAGGACGACATCCGGACCTACGAGGAGCTCAGGTCCGAGCTGGAGGACGCCGAGACCCTGTTCCTGCTGGCCCAGGAGGAGGGCGACGAATCCCTCGAAGCCGAACTGGAGTCGGCGGTGGAGAGCATGGACACCCGGCTGGCCGAGCTGGAGCTGAGGTCACTGTTCTCAGGGGAGCACGACGAGAACGACGCCGTCTGCGACATCAACTCCGGGGCCGGGGGAACCGATGCCCAGGACTGGGCCGAGATGCTGCTGCGGATGTACACCCGTTGGGCTTCCC
>DRKF01000133.1 GCA_011051915.1 Acidimicrobiales bacterium
CGGCGACCTGACGCTGACGCTCTATGAGGACGGGCGGGAGATTCTGACGACCCCGGTGGCGGTGGGGACCGAGGCGAATCCGACCCCCGTCGGCCTCTACTACATCACCGACAAGGTGCAGTCGGCGGCCGGGGAAGACAGTGCCTACGGACCCTTTGCCTTCGGACTGTCGGCTCACTCGGAGACCCTCACGGATTTCGCGGGCGGGGAGGGACAGATAGCCCTGCAGGGAACCATTGACGAGTCCTCCATCGGGACCCGGGCCTCCCACGGCAGTATCCGGGTTCCCAACGAGGTCATAGTCCGCCTGGCCGAGATCCTTCCCCTCGGTGTGCCGGTGGTCGTCGTCCCTTGAGTCCCCGCGATGTCGATGGCCGGGGACCCGAAGAAGTGAGAGGCTGTTCGAATGGGGTACGGGGCCGACGCCGAGGTGGTCGAAGCGGCGCGCGCCGGTCACACCGACGCCATGGCCGAGATCTACGACCGCTACGGCGATCGGATCTACGGGTTCTGCCTCTCCCTGACACGAGACCCCGAACGGGCGGCCGACGCCACCCAGGACACCTTCGTCCGGGCCGTGCAGTCCCTGGGTCAACTCCGGGATCCCACCCGACTGCGGAGCTGGCTGTTCGCCATCGCCCGGAACCAGGTCATGGGGTCCGCCCGCTCGGAGGGCCGGATGCTGGCCTCGGGTGACCCCCTCGAGGTCGAGGAGATCGGGGAGGGAGCCCTGGAATCCCCGGTCGCGGCCGACCCGGTCGGACGGGTGATCCAGGACGACATGGTCCGCCTGGTCTGGGATGCGGCCGCCGGGCTGGACGAGCGGGACCGGCTGCTGCTGGAGCTGAACCTGCGTCAGGGGCTGGAGGGGGCCGAACTGGCCGAGGCCATGGGGGTCGAGCCGGGACACGGCTATGTGATGTTCGCCCGCATGAGGGAGAGGATCGAGAGGTCCCTGGGCGCTCTTCTGGTGGCCCGCCTGGGTCGGGAGGACTGCACCGATCTCGCGGCCCTGCTCACGGGCTGGGACGGGCGGTTCTCGGTGAGGCTGCGCAAGAGGGTCGTCCGCCACGTCGACTCGTGCGACACGTGCAGCCGCTCGCGGAGTTCGCTGGTGGCGCCGGCGGCGCTGTTCGCCTCGGTTCCGTTCATTCCCTCGCCGGTGGATCTGCGGGATCGGATCCTGGGCCGGATGGTGCTGGCCAGTGCCAACACCCCCATCGGACCGCCGACCGCGCGACCTGACATCGGCAGGGCTTCCGCCCCCAATCGGTTGGACAGGACGGGAGAACGTGCCGCTCCACCCCGGCCGGGTCCCTGGGGAGGTGTGGCGCTGCCGGTGGAGGCCCCCGGCCCACCTCCGCCTTCTCCCCCGACCGGCGAGGACGCGAACCGCAGGCGCAGGGGGCTGTGGATCTCGGGTGCCGCGGTGGCCCTGATCCTCCTGGGGGTGCTGGTGCTCTCCACCCGGCGCCCCCGCAAGGCGGTGGTCCTGGCATCGGACCAACCCACCACGACCGTCGCCCCGACGACCACGGCCCCCGGTGGTTCCACGGCGGTCCTCCCCAGTTCGACGACGGAGGGCACATCGGTGCCCGCCCCGAGCAGTTCGGCGGGGGCCGGTACGGACAGCACCTCGTCCTCGACGAGCGCGTCACCCGGCCCCACCGCGGCCGCGGTGAGTCCCACCAGCGGTGCACCTGCGCCCACGGCGTCCACATCGCCCCCGGCCGGGGTCACCACCACCGCCGACCCGGCGACCACGACGACGAGGGTCACCACCACCGCCCCCGTGCCGCCCTCGTCCACGACCACCTCGGAGTCGTCCACCACGTCGACGACAACAACAACGACGACCACAGCGCCCCCCACCACGACCGTCCCCTCCAGTTCGACAACCACCTCGACCACGACGTCCTCGACGACCACATCTCCGAGCTCGACCACCACCTCGGAGGTGTCGGGTCCGCGGCTCCGGGTGTTCCCGGGCACCGTCACCCTCCAGTCGGTCTCCGGCGGGTTCAGGATCACCAACGAGGGGCCGGGCCCCGCCGACTGGGGTATCTCCTCACCCGACCCCGGTCTGGAGTTCAGCCAGAGCAGCGGCCTCCTCGGGGAGGGTTCCACCGTCAGTGTCACCGTGTTCGCCCCGGCTCTGAACGGGCCCACGGTGTTCACGGTCACCGGCGGTGTGCAGAACGTCACGGTGACCGTGGTCCCCGAACCACCACCGGAATCATCGACCACGACGACGACCACGCCGATCATCGTCGTTCCGCCGACCTTCGGCTTCCCGACCACGACCCTGGTGTTCACCACCCCGACCCTGGGAACACCTCCGGGCCCCTGACGGACCGCTTCAGCAACGCAGGACTGGTGCACTTCGAGCCTCAGTGGCCCCGGGGCCTCTCGGGAGTGTGCGCCGAGTCGGGTGCCACCGCGGACTCTGCGGGCGTTGCTCAGCGAGTGCGCTTGGGCGTGGCCGTGAACTCGTACATCCCGCTCTCGTCGGCGATCTCGACCATTCGGTCGAGCGCTTCCCGAGCCTGCACGGATCGCCGCTGGCGATAGGCGAGGACATCGGAAAGCAGAACCCGTCGGTGCCGGCCGGGCTGTTCGTAGGGCATCTCGCCATCCTCGAGTAGCTTGACGAACGTGGGGCGGCTGATGCCCAACAGGTCCGCGGCTTCCCGGGTGGCGTCGATGAAGGCGAACAGCTCGACGGTGTCGAGTCCGCGGACCGCATCGAAGCCGTTGGATTGGATTCCGAGCTTCCAAGCCGGGTAGCCGCCTTGATCGACGAGCCACTTGGCGAGACGGCTTCGAGGGCGGCTCAGCCGGGCTTCATTCGTTGTCCTCGCCGAGCACCGCGATCACCTCAGGTGCGATGAAGCGGCGTTGGCGTCGCGGCCCGGGTTCCATCTCGTGCAAGATCCCCAGGTCGACGAGCTGGTCGAGCATCCTGAGTGCCGTCGGCCGCCGAACGTCTACGTCCGCCTCGACCAGCCGGGCGGTCAGGATCGGGTGAGCGAACAGTAGATCGACCAGGGCGACTGCCTGGCTTCGGGTCGACTCCATGACCCGCGCCCGGTAGCTCTCTCGGAGATCGACGAGTCGCTCAGCTCGCGCCACTGCGTCGTTGGCCTGGATCTCGACACCGCGCAGGTAGAAGCGGATCCAGCCGTCGAGGTCGCCGCGTTCCCTCACCGCCTGGAGCCTGACGTAGTAGTCCTCGCGACGCTGCTCGAAGTATGGCGACAGGTACAGGAGTGGACTGGGCAGTCGTTCTCGAAGCACAAGATGGAAGACGATCACCAGCCTGCCCAGGCGCCCGTTGCCGTCGAGGAACGGGTGGATGGTTTCGAACTGATAGTGGATCAGCCCGCTCTGCACGAGGACCGGGATCGTTCGGTTCTCATGGACGAACCGTTCCCAGTCGGTGAGGAGCGGACCGAGTTCCTCCGGTGGCGGCGGTACGAACGACGCGGTGGTGATGGTCGCGCCCGGGGCGCCTATCCAGTTCTGGGTCGTACGGATCTCTCCTGGCCGGCGATCCCGACCGCGAACCCCGTCGAGGAGGATGGCGTGCATCTCTCGAACGAGGCGGAGGCTGAACGGCAATTCCTCGAGCAGGGCGAGGCCCTGCTCCATGGCCTTCACGTAGTTGACGACCTCTTCGACGTCCAGTCCGAGAGCTTCACCTCCCGCCTCCGCCTCGAGGACTCCGACGAGGCTCGCTCTGGTGCCCTCGATCCGAGTCGAGGCCAGTGCTTCCCGCAGAAGATAGGGGCGGATCAGCAGGTGCGGGTCAGGCAAGAGATGGCCCACGCCGGCCAACCGCCCCAACGCGGCTTCGGCGTCGGCAAGGAGCTGCACCGTATCACGTGGCAGGTCCACAGAATCGGGGAGCGGGCGCGGGTAGTAGGCCAGGTAGTCCCTACCGGGAACCCGACGCACCTCACCGTATGGGGTATCCGCGTACTGCTCGGCATCCATCGAAGTGCAGCGTACCTGACCATTACGGAAATCGGGGTTACCGTTATGGTCGAGGCTCGACCGTACAAGGGTCGTAAAGGTCCTCTCGGCGGGCCAACGGCAGTTCCGCAGATTCGCCAGGGGCAAGATCGCAACGGCCTTGGTGGCAGTCTGCACGGGGTCGGGTGCGCAAGCCCCCGGGAAGGGACCCACCAGACGACCCACCCGACGGTCAGTACCCGGCCTCGAGGGGCCGGGGTGCTCGCATCTCCTGGTCCGTCCCTTCCGGGACGAACCGGGATGGGTCGAAATCGAGTGGCGCCCACCCCCAGAGCCGGTCGTCGTCGAAGGCATCCACGTCGATCTCGTCGGTCACGGCGGCGGTGGTCAGAGCCTCCCGGTGCCTGGCGAGGAGGTCGACCCGGGTCATGAAGCCGAGGGCCGGTCAACAACCCCGGGAGGGGAAGTCCGGTGGTCTCTGGAGCCAGTTGTCCTCGGGCCAGTCTGAGCGGGCGTCGGTCAGGTGCAGGGTGTGGGCGTGGCGGGACCGTTCGGCCCGGCTGGGTTCGCTGCCGTGGGGCAGCATCCCGTTCAGCAGGACCAGGGTGCCGGTGGGTACCTCCTGGGGCACCAGTCCTTCAGGGTCGACCCCCGTCAGCGCCCAGGTGGGGGATGTCGGCATTCCCTTGTCTTCTACAATGGCCACGAGGTCCGGATCCGGCGAGGAGCCGGAAACCAGTCCTCGCCGGGTGACACATTCTTCAGTCCTGGGGTGTCCGGTTTCCGCAGGTGGCCGGGGCACAGCTGTCGAGAGCGCAGCGGTGGAGGAAACGTGGTGGATGACGTAGCCCGCAGAACCAGACGCCTAGCCGGTTCCGTCCCGAGGGCTCGACGGTGAGACCGCGGCGGGTGGTGGTGTTGGCCCTGGCCCTCCTGGCGGCTGCCTGTTCCCGGACCGGTCCCGGCACCGCGGCGCCCTCCTCCTCCAGTCTGGTCCCAACCACCGAACCACCCGCCCCGAGCTCGACAACAGGACCTCTGGCAACCCAGGAATCGTTGGTGGTCACCCCGGACCGGTCGTGCGGCTCCCGGTCCCCGGTGATTGTCCTGGCGCTCGACGCCCCCGACCAAGAGTCCGGCTACGTCATCACCTACCGGACCTCGGGTGAGGAGATGGCCACCGTTGCCGTACCCCTGCCTGCGTCGATCCCGCCCGGTGACTACGACGTCAGCGCCTACTGCGATGGGGGCGATGTGCGACCTCCGGTGGCCGTTACCCCCCACCGAATCGGTCTCGGGACGACGGAGGTGGCCGCCACGCCCTCCGAACCCGGTGTCAGAATCGAGAGCTCCTCTGCCGGATCGGTTCGATTGATCGGGAAGGTCCTCTCGGCCGGGCGTTCCCCCTGGGTCTCCTTCTCCGTGTTGACCGCTGAGACTCGGCGACCTCCCGCCGTGGCCTACGAGATCGAGGCGTCGGGGTTCGAAGCCATCGATGTTGACGTCGAGATCCCCATCCCGGAGTCGGTTCGGGACTCCCAGCCCCAGACCTTCGTCAACTGGTCCGAGGCACCTCCGGTGGAACGAACGGTTGCCGTCGCCCCCTCGACCGTAGATGGAGCGGCCACCGTGGCGGTGTCCACCCGGCCGGGATGTTCCACCCAGGAGGTCATCACCGTGGAGCCTGCTGACCCCGAATCAGACCTGCGGATCTCGTTGGAGCTGTTCGCCGTACCCGAGATAGCCGGTCCGGTACCGATAGCCGTCCCCCAGGGGATTCCCGCCGGTCGCTACGTCGTGTCCGTCGATTGTCCGGCCGACCGCAGGCCCGGCGACCCTCCCGCCTCCGCCACGATCGAGGTCGCCGAGGCCGAAGGGACAGTTCCGAGCGGGGACCTCGGAGCTCAGTTCATCGACGATGAGCATCTAGTGATCAGCGGGACACTCCCCCGGGGTCCCGAAGCGATGGGAGGGACCTCCTCTGTCGCCCTGAACGTGGTGCGGAGCGACCTTCCCTGGTTCGCCGACACCTCGTACCGTTTGGAGATGGGCCCCTCACTCACCCCGAGGCCCTTGAAGTTGGTGGTAGCCGTACCACCCGGCGTCGAGAGCAGGGTGAAGGTGAGGTCGAACGGAAACGAGCTACCCACGTCTTCCGACCCGTGACCTGGTGGCTTCCGCGGCATCCGGTTCAGGTGGACCGGGATTCCACCTCGTGTTCGACGGCTCGTCGGATCCATGAGCGGCTGTACACATCCGCTGTGTCACAAGCGCCGAACGGGACGGGCCTCGTCCACGCCTGCTGCGGGTGCCGAAGCGTCGCCGAATCCCGCACCGCACCGGATCGCCCGTTGGAGGATCCGTTGGGAGTTGGCCTCTGAACGACGAACCCCTGGCCGCAGCAGCGCTGTGATCGGGGCTCCTGTGGTGGCCGTGAGCAGGGCTCGTCCCTGTGACCTTCGAGCTGTGAACCCGAAGTTGGGTCAGAAACCCCGGAAGGGGAAGTCCGGTGGTCTCTGTAGCCAGTTGTCCTCGGGCCAGTCGGATCGGGCGTCGGTGAGGTGCAGGGTGTAGGCGTGGCGGGACCGTTCGGAACGGTTGGGTTCGCTGCCGTGGGGCAGCATGCCGTTGAGCA
>DRKF01000134.1 GCA_011051915.1 Acidimicrobiales bacterium
CCGAGGTCAGCTGGTGGTCGGGGTGACGATCACCGCGCAGTCGTTGGGGTGGCCGGTGCGTCGTCCGGGCAGGGCGTGGATCAGATTGATGATCCGGAGTTGGATGCCGTACTTGTCCCCGACCCGGGCCCTGATCCGGTCGAAGTCCTCGCCGGTGACCACCCGGGCTTCCCCCGGCACCGGCTCGGTTCCCGCCTTGACCCTTCCCCGGCTGTCGGAGGGCTGGATCCGGACCTCGGGGTTACTGCCGAGTCTTCTGACCTTCCAGGTCCGTGACGAGGTCACGAAACCGATGCGACCCTCCCCGGCGTCCACGGGCCACACCGGAACCGACCTGGCGGTCCCGTCGGACCGGTAGGTGGTGAACGCGATGTACTTCTCGGCGGCCAGAGGAGATGTCGACCGGTCCGGCTCATTGGTGCTGTGCTGTGACATGAACGCCAGCATCGGCGGCCCGGGGTGCCGTGTCCATGATCGGTTCGCTGGAATTCCTGCTCCATCGTCCAGGGCCCTGGACGGCTGCTACCCCCTGGAGCACACTGCGGTCATGGACCCCCCGAGTTCGAGCACCGCCATCGGAGAAGCTCTGAAGTTCGTGAGGATGTCGGGCATCTTCTACTGCCCCTCGGAGCTGACCGAGCCGTGGGGGCTGGAACTACCGCCCATGGCCGACTGCGTGTGGTTCCACGCCGTCACCTCCGGCGCCGCCCACCTCGAGGTGGACGGGGAAACGCTTCTGGTGACGGCTGGGGACCTGGTCCTGGTTCCCCACGGGCACGGGCACCGGGCGTGGGGGGCCGAAACCGCGGCCACCCCCGACGTGTTCACCCTTCCCCACGAGTACTACAGCGACCAGTACGCCGTGCTCCGCCACGGTGGGGGCGGTTCCCCGACCCACATCGTCTGCGGGGGAATCCGCTTCGACCACCCCTCGGCCCGCCACCTGGTCGGGGCCCTGCCGTCGATCGTCCACATCGAGGCCGCGCGGTCCACCAGGGCCGACTGGATGCAGGCCACCCTCGAGCTGATGGCCGAGGAGACCCGGGAGGTTCGACCCGGCAGCGAGGCCGTGGTCAGCCGTCTGTGCGACATCGTGGTGATGCAGGCCATCCGCACCTGGATCGAGCGGGACCCCGCGGCCCGAAGCGGCTGGCTGGGAGCCCTGCGCGACGACCTGATCGGCACCGCCATCGCCCGGGTGCACGCTGATCCCGCCGCCGACTGGTCGGTCGCCTCGCTCGCCTCGTCGGTGGCGATGTCCCGGTCGGCCTTCGCCGCCCGATTCACCGAGCTGGTCGGCGAACCCGTGATGCACTACGTCACCCGCTGGCGCATGAACGTGGCGTTCGACCTGCTGCGGAGTGGTGAACCGACGGTGGCCGCCGTCGCCTCCCAGGTGGGCTACGACTCCGAGGCGGCGTTCAGCCGGGCCTTCAAGAGGGTCATGGGGTACACACCCCGCGCCGCCCGAACCGGGGTGGGGGCCGGGGTGCTGGGCGTGGGAATCTGAGACACCCCCCTCCGGCTCCGAGGAGGCGGGCCCCCGTTCGGCTTCGACGGCGGGGAAGCGGTGGGCGATGATCCGACCGTCATCAGAGTCCCGCTGCGGAGGCGACCGTGTCCGAGATCATCCCGGTACCCACATTCACCGGTCGTATCGGCCGGACGCCGGAGCCGGTGGCGTCGATGACCGCCCGTGACCGCGTCACACCCTGGGCCTATCCTTGATGCCATGTCCACGATCGAGCTCCCCGACGACGTTGCCGCTGCGTTGGCCGCGGCTGCGGCCGAGCGCGGGATGAGCGTCGATGAGTTGGCCGCTGAGACGATCTCGGCCCGGTTCGGACCCAAGCGCCGGACGTTGAGTTTCGTGGCTGCGGGACGCTCACGCCGCTCCAGAGGCGCAGCGGAGGCTGAACAGCTGCTCGAAGAGGGCGGGTTCGGCATCGACACCGCGGATCGCTGAGACCCCCGTCATGTTGCTGGTTGACACCGGGGTGTTCGTCGCCGCTGCCGATCTGGATGACCGCAACCACCACAGCTGCGCGGCGTTGATCGAAACCCACCCTGGGCCCCTCGTCACGACCGCCCTGGTGATCACCGAGGCCGGCTGGCTGATTCGCCGCCAGCTCGACACGACAACCGAGGCCGCGTTCTACCAGGCGATCGCGCAGGGCGACATCACGATCGAAACCCTCACCGGCGGTGACTGGGGCCGGATCGCCGGACTGATCGACACCTACCACGACGCAGGCCTCGACGCCGCTGACGCGTCGATCATCGCCATCGCCGAACGCCTCGACCAGACCGTCATCGCCACTCTCGACGAACGAGACTTCCGCCTCGTGCGCCCAGCACACACCGACGCGTTCGACCTGCTCCCCGGACCCAGCTGAGTCGACCACAGACGAGTTCACATCTGATCTCGGGCTCTCCTGACTCTGGCGTGGGTCATGTGGCGGTTTGGTTTGTTGGTGGTGTGGGGGGGTGGAGATTGATGGGTCCGCATGACCGCATGATCGCATGACCACATGACGATCGCGAGCCCGACCCCCGGGCCGTGTCGAGCTCACCGGAGAGGTCTCTGGGCATCGGGTGCGGATCGGCAACTACCGGATGCTCCACGAGGTCGTCGACGAGCGCCTCGTGGTCCACGTGGTCCACGTGGTGCGCGTCGGTCACCGTCGTGACGTCTGTCGGGAACGCTGACCGGTTCGGGACCAGTCCTTGTCGTCCGTGATGGCCGCCGGGGTGGCCGGGCGGTGGGTGTCTCCGGAGGGCGGGTGGGCCCGGACCGGGATGTCCCGCCGGTGGCGGGGCTGTCGGGCCGACTCCGGTCGGATCAGAAACCGATGTCGAGGTCGCCGGGGGTGACCAGTCCGCTCTCGTAGGCGAACACCACCGCCTGGGCCCGGTCCCGCAACCCCAGCTTGGTGAAGATGGCCGACACGTGGGTCTTCACCGTGGCGGTGCCGATGAAGAGGGTCTCCGATATCTCGGTGTTGGCGGCACCGCGGGCCAGCTCGGTGAGGACCTGGCGCTCGCGGTCGGTGAGGGTCTCCAGCCGACGGCTGATGTCGGTGTCCACGGCGAGGGTCCGGGCGAAACGGCCGATCAGACGGCGGGTGATGGTGGGGTCCAGCAGAGCGCCCCCGTCGGCGACGGTGCGGACCGCGGGGGCCAGGTCCTCCGGGGGGATGTCCTTGAGCACGAAGCCACTGGCCCCCGCCTGCAGGGCCCGGAACACGTACTCGTCGGGATCGAACGTGGTCAGGATGATGATCCGGAGGGGCCAGTCGACCTGATCGAGGATCGTGGCCGTGGCGGTTAGACCGTCCATCTCGGGCATCCGAATGTCCATGAGCACCACGTCGGGTCGGTGTTC
>DRKF01000135.1 GCA_011051915.1 Acidimicrobiales bacterium
CCCGGTGGGGATCAGGCGGCCTTGATCTGATTGCACAGCAGCCAGGGGTCGGTCCGCGGGGTGAGCACCCGGGCCCGGTGGGGATCAGGCGGCCTTGATCTGATCGAATATGTCCCGCCAGCGGGCGGGATCCGATTCGTAGGGGGCGTAGAAGCTGATGCGATCGACGATGTCGCCGAAGCGGCGGTGGAGTTCGGCGGCCACCTCCTCGGGTGGGGCGACCACGGCGAAGGTGTGGAGCATCTCCTCGGTGATCAGATCCCCCATCTCCTTCCAGGCCCCCTGCTTGGACAACCGGTTCAACTCCGGCTGGAGGTCCCCCCAGCCGTGGAGCTCGAGGACGCCCCGATAGGCGGGAGTGGAACCGTAGAAGGCGATCTGGCGGCGGGTGGCCTCCGCCGCCCGGGCCATCTCGTCGGCATCGGTTCCGGTGACTATGAACGAGGGCCCCGAGATCTCGATGTCCGACAGGGTTCGCCCCGCCCGGGCCGCGCCCTCGGACAGGGCCGGAATCGTGACCTCGCGGAGATAGCGCTCGGTGGTGAACCCGTGGCAGAGAAACACGTCGGCCACCTCACCGGCGACCTGGGTCATCTTCTCGCCCACTCCCGCCAGGGCGATACGCGGGGGTCCGTGGGGATTGGGCCCCGGGTCGAAGAAGGGGGTCATCAGGGTGTGGCGGTAGAACTCGCCGCGAAACCGCAGGGGCTCGCGCTCGTTCCAGGAGCGCCATATCGCCTGCATGGCCAGCACCATCTCCCTCATCCGGGCGGCGGGACGTGACCACTCCATGGAGAAGCGCTTGGTGATGTGGGGGCGAATCTGGCTGCCGAGTCCCAGGATGAACCGGCCCTCGGACAGCAGCTGGATGTCGTTGGCGGAGTAGGCCAGAGACATGGGATTGCGGGCGAAAGCGACCACGATCGAGGTTCCCAGGTCGACCCGCCCGGTGGCCTCGGCCATGAGGGCCAGAGCGATGAACGGATCGTGGTTCGTCTCGGGAACCCACAACCCGTCGTAGCCCTGTTGCTCCTGCTCTCGAGCCGAGCCCGAGACCCCGCTCAATCCGCCGGATACGCCGATTCCCCCATCAACCTTCATGACCGGAACCTACTATCCGCCGTCCACGGGACAAATCCCCAGACCTCCACCATCTGTGGCATCTTGCGCGCGCTCTGGCGCGCGTTCGGTGCCATAGATGGGAGGGTGCGGGGGATCTGTGGCATCTTGCGCGCGCTCTGGCGCGCGTTCGGTGCCATAGATGGGAGGGTGCGGGGGATCTGTGGCATCTTGCGCGCGCTCTGGCGCGCGTTCGGTGCCATAGATCGTGGTGGCTCGAGTGGGGACCGGAGGACTGGCCGGTACCGGCCCGGGATCAGTTCTGGGTGTCCAGGAACCTCTGGATCTCGTCGGCCAGCTCGTCACCGGAGGGAAGTTCGATGTCGGTGGTCGACCCCATCGAGTCGAGGTGGCGCTCCAGGGCCTTGACCAGCATCTCGTGCTGGGGGTCCTCGGCGATGAGGGCGTCGAGGGTGCGGCGGGTGTGCACCGCCGCCTCGGCCAGGGCCTCGGTCGAGATGGCCAGCCCGGTGAGATCGTCGAGGGCCTCGATGAGGGCGACCGAACCGGCCGGCTGGTCCATGTTGGCGGCATAGTGGGGAACCGGGGCCCACAGGCCGACGGCGGGGATCCCGGCCCGGGCCATCTCCCATTCGATCACCGCCTGGACTCCGGCGGGTACATCGAGCTGGCCCGGCTGGAAGCCGACCCGGCCGGCCAGCTCCGCGTTCGAGGCCGTGGCCACGACCGATATCGGGCGGGTGTGGGGAACAGGTGCGGGAAACGCACCCAGTCCCACCATCATCCCGACGTCGAGACTCCGGGCCAGATCGACGATCGACCCGGCGAACCTTCGCCAGTGGCGGTCGGGTTCGTCGCCGGTGACGGTCACCACCCGATGCCCCTGGCCGTCATGACCCAGGGCGACCTCGGCCCCGGGCCAGGTGACCTTCTCCAGGACACCGTCCACCACCCTCATCATGGGGCGGCGACTGCGGTAGTCGATTATCTGGTCGTCGTCGAAGGCTGCCACGGGCTCGGGATCGGTCTGGCCGATGATGGTGTCCATGGCGATACGGCCGGCAGATCCGGGGTCGACCCAGCCCCTCAGGTGCACGACCATGAACGTGCCCGGGTCGTCCTGGCCGGGGCGGGGGAGCAGGTCGGCGGGGTCCTCGGCGTGGGAGGCGGCGAGCCCGCCGTCGGCCGCGGCTTGGCTCTCGACATCTTGTGGTCGGGGGGACAGTTCGTCGTTCATCTCATCCTGTTGGTGCGAGTGGTGTCCACCGGGGCCGCTCCCCGGTCCACCCGATAGGAACATCTGTACCCATGGTAGAGGCTGAGGGTCGTCTTCCACCCCCTCGGGGGTCCGGCACCACTTTGCCCCGGGAGGGAATCTGCGGAGCATCCGAGGCGTTGAATCGTGGTGCCATGATCGATGTAACCGATGCCACATTCGAAACCGAAGTAGTCGAGAAGTCCCGCCAGGTACCAGTGGTGGTGGACCTCTGGGCCCCCTGGTGCGGTCCCTGCCGCACCCTCGGCCCCCTCCTGGAGAAGGTGATCTCCGAGAGCGATGGTGCAGTCACCGGGGTGAAGATAAACGTCGACGAGAACCCCGCCGTGTCCCAGGCGTTCAAGGTCCAGTCGATACCGATGGTCGTGGCGTTCAAGGACGGCCAGGCCGTGGACGGGTTCATGGGGGCCCAGCCCGAGGCGGTGATTCGCGAGTTCGTGAACAAGCTGGCGCCCACTCCCGAGGAAACCGAAGCCGACGCCCTGGTGGCGGCCGGGGACGAGGCCTCCCTCCGCCGGGCCCTGGAGCTGGACCCCGATCACGAGAAGGCGATCGTGGCCCTGGCCGAACTCCTGCTGTCCGAGGGACGCAACGAGGAGGCCCTCGAGATACTGGGCCGGATTCCCGAGACGGCCGAGACCCGTCGGGTGGCGGCCCTGGCCCGGACGGGACTGGCCGGATCCGAGCTGGGTGAGGACCTCGACGCCAAGCTGGAGGATCTGCTCACCCGGGTCAAGGCCGACGATGACGCCCGGCGTGAGTTCGTCGACCTGCTCGAGGTCATGGGCACCGACGATCCTCGTACCGGTACCTGGCGCCGGCGTCTCACCAACGCCCTGTACTGACTTCCCGGCCCCCTGGCGGTGTGGCGGGGTTCGGGGGCGACTGAGTGCGAGGCGTGGCGGTGAACCGGTGGGGCCGGGCGCTGTTCGACCCTGGATCGACCTCCGCCCCAGACCGACGCCCGTCATGCGGCCCTTGACTGGATCCTGTCGGAAGGTAGGGTTCGGGCAGCGCCGCTTCGTCGCCCGGCGGACGGCCCCACCCTTCCCCCTGTGTCGATCTTCCCCCGAAGACCCTGTACGACAGGAGGGCGAGGATGGACCCGTCCATCGACGGAGCAGAGCCTGGCCACCGACCTGATTCGGTAGGCCCGGGACAGTGGGGGACGGCGTTCCCGGCGTCGGGCTGGCCCCCGACACTCGAGGATGTCGGAATATGGCTGCGCGAGGGCCGAAGGGCGGTCACCGTGGTGGCCGGCGCTCTCCTCGTGATGATGGCGGTCGGGGCGGTTCTGCTGTTCCGGGCCGCCGACGCCACCGGCGCACCCTCCGGCCGGGCGGAGTCCCTGCTGCCACGGGCCGCGGCCGGCCCCTCACCGGTACTCACGGAGGCGACCGTGGTCGTACACCTGGCCGGAGGGGTGCGCCGGCCCGGTGTGTACCGGATGGAGGCGGGATCCCGGGTGATCGACGTGGTCGAGGCGGGAGGTGGCTTCGCCCCCGACGCCCGCCCCGACGACCTGAATCTGGCGGAACTGGTCAGGGACGGAGACCAGATCAGGGTGCCCGTGGAAGGCGAACCGTCCCCGGCGGGAGGAACCACCGACGACCCCGTGGGCCCGGTCGACGTGAACCGGGCCGATGCCACCGAACTCCAGAGGCTGAAAGGCGTCGGACCGGCCCTGGCCGCCGCCATCATCGCCTACCGCGAGAGCCATGGTGACTTCGCCACCCTCGAGGACCTCCTCGATGTCCCGGGTATAGGTCCGGCCAAGTTGGAGGCGCTCAGGGCCGAGGCGACCACGTGAGGCGCGGCGTGGGTGCGGGTATAGGTCCGGCCAAGTTGGAGGCGCTCAGGGCCGAGGCGACCACGTGAGGCGCGGCGTGGGTGCGGGTGGGAGTCGGGGGAGTGGACCGGGCTGATGGAGGTGATCGAGGCCGGGCCGGATCTTCCTCCGGCCCTGAGAAGTCGGAGCATCCCCGATCCGGTCATCGTCGGTCTGGCGGCGATGGTCTGGGCGGCGGCCTCGGGGGTCCCCCCGCTTCCCCTCGCCCTGGTCG
>DRKF01000136.1 GCA_011051915.1 Acidimicrobiales bacterium
CCGCCCCTTCGTGGAGGCACTCAGATCCGACCTCACGGCGGCGGTTCGTTCGGCTCTGGGACGGGCCGGCCACGCCTCCGCCGACGCCGAGATGGTGGTGGCCGCTCTGACCGGAACCCTTCAGGAACTCGTGGCGCTCGGTGACTCCGCCAGTGCCTCGGCCACGGTGGAACGCCTGTTGGTGCTGGTGGACTGAGGCTCGATCCGCCAATCGATGGCCGTGGTGGCCGCGTTACCGGCGTGCACAGCAGGGAGGAGGACCCTGCTCGGAAGCGGGTAGTTTCGCCCTGATGACCGACTGGATCCCTCCCCTCGACCCCGATCCGCTGGAGCTGATCGGCCGGAATCAGGCGAGGCCCTGGCCGGGAGTGGCGCGGACCGAGGAGAAGGTCGCGGTGGCCGGGGTCAGGCACCTGGGGCCGGGCCGGGTGGTCCGATGGCTGGCCCGGCACGGGCGAGCACCCGAGGGCATCCGCCCCCGGGAGGGGGACACGACCCTGGTCGTCGAGGAACCTCTGCTACCCGAATGGTCCACCCCGGCGGTGTGTGAGCCCCTGTACCTCGGGCTCGATCGGGCCGTTCTGTGGTCGGCGCGCCCGGTCGAGGACACGGGATGGGAGCTGACCGTGAGCGACTTCCGCAATGGGAGCCGGGCCACCAGGTCGGTGGTACTGGCGGCACCCACCCGACAGGAACTCGATCGTCTCTTCGCAACCTGGGGGTGGCTCCCCGAGCCCCCGCAGCGGGCTGCGGGGGAAGACCCGGGGGCAGTCACCCCGACCTGGGCGGTGGCGACCTACCGCCGGGCAGATGGGGGTGATCGGGGTTGCTGAGTCCTGGTTCCGGTTGTGGTGATCGGGGTTGTTGAGGCCCGGAGCGGTGGGGGTGATCGGGGTTGTTGAGTCCTGGTTCCGGTTGTGGTGATCGGGGTTGTTCAGGCCCGGCCCTGGTTCGGGGGTCGCCCCGGACCCATGAGTTCGGCTCGATTGGCGGTGGGACGGGAGGGAAACGAAGATCGGGGCCCGATCCCCATTCGGGATCATCGGGACCGGACAGGGGGACCAAACCACATGACGATGACCTGGGACGAGGCCGTGACCCGCCTGACGGCGCCGGGAGGGGACTTCGAACTCATCGAGACCGAGGTCGGTGGATCGATCCAGAAGGTCTTCGCCCGGACCCCGGGTTCCCTGCGGGATCTCTTCGCCGTGGCCCGGATGTACGGCGACGCGGAGTACCTCGTCTATGAGGACGAGAGGTGGGGATTCGATCGCCTGACCCGGCAGATCGACGAACTCGGGGACGCCCTGGTGAACCGCTACGGCGTGCGCCCCGGAGACCGGGTCGCCATCGCCATGAGGAACTACCCCGAGTGGATCACGTCGTTCGCCGCGGTGACCTCGGTGGGCGCGGTGGCCGTGGCCCTCAACGCCTGGTGGCTGCACGAGGAACTGGCCTATGGGCTGGAGGACTCCGGTTCACGGCTCGTCATCTGTGATTCGGAGAGGTTCGAGAGGGTCAGGGACCTGATCGGGGACAGTGATCTCGACGCCATCGTGGTCCGCCACCGGGGCGACCTTCCCCCCGGCGCTGCCCATCTGGAGGAGATCCTCGAACCGGGGGCGCGGCTGCCCGAGGTGGTGGTGGACACCGACGCCGATGCCACGATCCTCTACACCTCGGGCACCACCGGCCACCCCAAGGGGGCGGTGTCCACCCATCGGGCGGTTCTAACCGCTCTGATGGGCTTCGCATGTCGGGCCGCGGTGGCGGCTCTGGTCGACGGGGCCGACACCGCGCCCACCGACGAGACGGGGGAGGCCCTGCCCACCACCGCCATCCTGTGCATCCCCCTGTTCCACGTCACCGGGCTCGTTCCCGTGATGCTGGGGACGTTCGTGAGTGGTTCCCGTCTGGTGATGATGTACCGATGGGACCCCCGCCGGGCCCTGGAACTGATCGAGAGGGAGCGGATCACCCAGTTCGTGGGTGTGCCGACGATGTCCTGGGAGCTCCTGGAGTGTGAGGACTTCGATCGGTTCGACACCTCCAGTCTCCGTAGCGTGGGTGGCGGCGGGGCTCCGGCACCTCCCGAACTGGTGCAGCGCATCGAGGATCGGTTCAGCGCCGGTCGCCCCGGAATCGGCTACGGCATGACCGAGACCAACGCCCTGGGTCCCCAGAACGCCGGTGACACCTACCTTCGGCGGCCGACGAGTGTGGGTCGGGCCGCCCCGAACATGGACGTCATGGTGATCGACGGCGAGGGCCGGCCCCTCGGCCCGGGGGAGAGGGGCGAGATCTGCTTCCGCGGTGCGAACCTGATCCGCGGGTACTGGAACCGTCCCGAGGCCACGGCGGAGACCATCGTCGACGGCTGGTTGCGCAGTGGTGACATCGGCTACATCGACGAGGAGGGATTCGTCTACGTCTCGGACCGGGCCAAGGACATGGTGCTCCGCGGTGGGGAGAACATCTACTGTGCCGAGGTCGAGGCGGCGGTGTACGAGCATCCCGCGGTGTACGAGGCCGCGGTGTTCGCCCTCCCCCACGAGCGACTGGGTGAGGAGGTCGCCCTGGCGGTCATGGCCAAGCCGGGTTCGGTGATCGAACCGGAGGAGCTCAGACGGTTCGTGGGAGCCAGGCTGGCCGCGTTCAAGGTTCCCAGCCGGGTGTTCGTGTTCGACGAACAGCTACCGAGGAACGCCTCGGGCAAGATTCTCAAGCGGCAGATCCGCGACGACATCCTCGGAGAGCAGGGGCCGGGAGCCGGCCGGATCTGAATCCCGGGGAACCAGAGCGGCCCCACTGATCGTCACAGTGGGTGTAGGGACCCCGACACGAGATCGAGGACGGCCATGAAGAGCAGAATTCTGATCCTGGGCCTGGCGCTGGCCATGTTCGCCGCCGCCTGCAGCGGTGGTACCGGCGGTGGCGGTGGCCCCGAGGGTGGAACCCAGGGCACGAACCCGTCCACCACCGAGCTGGGGGATGTGACCCTGGCGGCGGCCCTGACCCGCTTCGACGCCTGCGAGTCGTACCTGTCATATGTGAAGGAACACGCTCTGGAGATCGTCGGACCGTGGGGTCTGCC
>DRKF01000137.1 GCA_011051915.1 Acidimicrobiales bacterium
AGATGACCAGATGGGTCTCGAACAGACCGGCGAAGAAGTCGGAGAACCCCACCAGGGTGTTCCGCAGCTCGGCATCGGTCGCAGTGGCCGGGTCGGGGAGGGACTCGGCGAAGAGCTCCACCTTGCGAATGTCGGCTTCGAGCTCAGGCAGGTCGTTGATCCTCACGGTGCGCCAGAGGTACCGCAGGCCCCTCACGGAGGCCCGGAGGCTGCGGTCGTCGGGATGGGGTTCATGGGGAGGGGGATCGGCCGCCCCCATGTAGGCCAGGTCGACGTCCTCGGCCCGACCTCCGGGCATCCGGGTGGCGATCACCCGGTTGAAGCTCAGGTTCAGGTACGCGTACCCGCCGAAGACCCCGCTGGTGACCGCGGTCTCGTGCTCGGTGAAATCCTCGGGGCGGGTCAGTCCGGTTCGGGCGAAGGCGTTCCGCATGGCCTGCTCGCCGGCCTCGAAGGCCAGGGAGTAGCTCAGGGGGGTGGTCACCTCGGGGTAGACCTCACCGGCGTTCCCCCGGGTGTAGACGGGAAACCGTCTGCTCGGGCGCGAGGAGACGTAGAAGCCCACACCGAGATCCACGAACTGATCACCTGCGCCCGCCTCGGTCGGGACCGGACTGTCCACGGTTTCCTCCGGCATGCTGTCCCCCAATGGTCCACCGCCCCGAAAAAGGGGCGAAATTTCCGCGATCCAGACGAGGTCTTAATCGAATCTTGACGCGGGTGGCCCACCATCGAAGCACAACCCGGGACCACCGGGGAGATCGATGGAGAGGAATCGGACATGTTGGACGGAACCCGAAGGAAGATGTCGCTGTGGCTCGGGGGCGCGGCCCTGGCGGCGAGTGTCGGCGCCGGAGCCCTGGTGGCCCTCCCGGCGGGGGCCCAGGAGACCCCCGCGGCCCCCGAGGCCGCGACTCCGGGAGGTGACACCCCCGCTGACACGCCGGTCGTGGTGGACGACGCCACCTGCCAGGCGATCTTCGACCAGCTCGCCCCACCGGAGGACCTTCCCCCCGAGATGGTGGCGGAGCTCAATGCCGAGGCCGATCAGTTGGGGGCGGCGCTGTCGGAGGCGGGTGTGGCGTTCGAGATGGTGACTGATGAGCAGGGTGTGAAGTGGCCGCAGTTCGACGAGGGCGATGATGCCGCCTGGAAGGTCGTCGACGACTTCTACGCCGAGCAGTACGGATCCGATGCGGTCCTGGTCGATCCGTCCGGTGAGATCGCTCCCGGCGTCACCGCCGAGCAGTTGGATGCCTGCGACCAGCTCTGGGCCGATGATCTCGGCGCTGACTGGCAGCCGACAGCCGACGAGATCGACCAGATGAAGGCCGATGCCGCCGACTTCCGGGCCATGCTCGACGAGGCCGGGGTGGAGTACACCATGGTGACCGACGACCTGGGTATCGCCTGGCCCGAGTTCGACGACTCGGACACGGCGGCGATGGCCAAGCTCACCGAGGTGATGATGACCTCGGTTCTCACCGAGGATCTGAGCCCCGAGGATGTGGCGTGGATCAACGAGGACGCCGCCGGTCTGGCCGCCGCCTTCGACGAGGCCGGGGTGGCCTACGAGTGGCAGGAGGGTGACAACGGGGTGCGTATCCCCGTCTGGGACTTCGCCGACGAGTCCGCCATGCAGGTACTCGACACCTACATGATGGAGGACTTCGCCGATGAACCGGCGATCGAGGATGGCGATGTGCCCCCACCCGCCCCCGGGGATGTGGAGGTGCCCGGGGCGGCGCCCGTCGGTTGAGGCCGGAGTGTCCACCGGTCGACACTGAGGCGGCCATGACCCGATACGTGGCCCGACCGCCCGCCGCCGAACCACGGTGGCGGACGGTCGGGCTAGCTTTCGGCCCGATGTCCCGTGCCGACCCGAAGTCCGAAGGGAGGAACCGACCATGGCCAGAGTCGTCGTGGCCGAGGATGACCCCAAGCAGGCCGCACTGATCGCCATGTACCTGAAGAACGAGGGCCATTCCGTCGTAGTGACCGGTGACGGCCGGGAAGCCCTCGAGCAGGTTCGGCGGCGACACCCCGATCTGGTGCTGCTGGATGTGATGATGCCCCACGTCGACGGCCTCGACGTCTGCCGTATCCTGAGATACGAGTCGGACGTCCCGATCATCATGATCACCGCCCGGAGCACCGAGAACGATCTCCTCCTGGGGCTCGATCTGGGTGCGGACGACTACGTGACCAAGCCCTTCAGCCCGCGGGAACTCATGGGGCGGGTCCGGAGCCTGCTGCGTCGCAGCCGGGCCGGTGATCCCGACGAGGACCGGCTCGGTATCGGTGATCTGGTGATCGACCGCCGGCGTCACAGGGTGACGGTGGGAGGGGATGAGGTCTCGCTGACCCCCCGGGAGTTCTCGGTCCTGGAGACCCTGGCCCGTCATCCCGGGCGGGCCTACAGCCGCCTGGAGCTCCTGCAGAGTGCCTTCGGGTTCGACTACGACGGTCTGGAGAGAACCATCGACGTCCACGTCCTCAATCTCCGCAAGAAGATCGAGGCCGATCCCGGTCATCCGGTCTTCATCCGGACCGTGAGGGGCGTCGGCTACGCCTTCGCCGAACCCGATGAGACAGGATCCACCTCGCCGGCCGGGAACAGCTGATGGGGTCGGTCACGGAACGGTCCGGCCGTCACGGGACCGAGGGTCCCAGCCGTTCGGCCGGAGCCCGACGGTGAGGTCCATCCGCACCCGGCTGCTGGCGGTGTCGGTCCTCATCGCCCTCGTCGGGGTGGCGGTCACGGCGTTCATCGCCGACGCCGTCGGGCGGGACCAGACCCGCACCGAGGTCGAGAGGGTCCTCCGGGAGCAGGCTTCCATCGCCTCCGAACTCGACGGCTACGCCCTGGAGAACTGGAGCTGGGACGGGGTGCAGGCGACAGTCGACCGGTTGGCGGCCGAGACCGGGCTGAGGATCGTCATCCGCGACCTCGAGGGTCGGCGGATACTGGCCGACTCGGCCGCGGGGCTGCCCGACCAGGCCTCGGTGGCCCTGTCCGACTCACCCACCCGGTTTCTGGACCCGATCTCCGACCTGAGTGTCGGTGACTTCCTCTCGGTGGCCGAGACCGGTGTGGATCCCGGAGTCTTCGACATCGACGAGGCGGACTTCAGCGCGGCGCTGGAGCAGTGTCTGGTTGCCTCCGGTGTCGAATACGAGGTCGTGGTCGACCCCGAGACGGGGATCTCCTATCCCGAGAGCGTGATCGCCGGTGAGGACGAGCCGTGCATCACCTCGACCCTGCAGGACTTCGGGTTCCCGATCGAGACGGATCCGTCGATCTCGGGCGACCCCGGCGCCGACTTCTCCTTCGCACCCGAACCGGTGCTGCTGTACCTCGGCTACCGCTCCGGAAGCGGTCTCACCGGATCCACCGGCGGCTCCAGCCCGGTTCTGATTCTGGTGGTCGTCGGAGTGGTGGTCCTGGCCGCGGGACTCACGGCGCTGGCCTCGCGGCGAATCCTGGGTCCGGTGTCCCAACTGACCCGTGCCGCCCGTCAGATCGAGTCCGGTGGGGTGGCCGAACCGGTGGACGTCCGCTCCCGCGACGAACTCGGTGAGTTGGCCCGGGCGTTCAACCGGATGGGAGCCTCACTGGAGACCGAGGACCGGCTGCGTCGCCGACTGACCAGTGACATCGCCCATGAGCTGAGGACCCCACTCTCGAACATTCTGGGCTACCTCGAGGCGGCCCACGACGGACTGGTGCCCCGGGACGAGGCTCTCACCGCGACCCTGACCGAGGAGGCCGAGGCACTCAGAGACCTCATCGACGACCTGCAGACGCTCTCTCTCGCCGAGTCGGGGGCCCTGGCCATGGACCCGGTGGCCACCGATCTGACCGAGATCGTGGAGTCGGTGGTGTCGGCCAACGGTGCCCGCGCCGCGGAGAAGGGTGTCGAGCTTCGAAGTCGCTCCGAGGGCCCGATCGTGTCGAGGGTCGATCCCCGGCGTCTGCGTCAGGTGCTGACCAATCTGGTGTCCAACGCGGTGCGTCACACCGATTCGGGAGGATCGGTCACCATCGAGGTGGACCGCACAGGTGATCTCCCGGAACCGGCCGGGTTCGCCGGCGCGGTGATCACGGTGACCGACACCGGATCCGGGATCGAGCCCCGTCACCTGGAGCACATCTTCGATCGGTTCTACCGGGTCGAGGACGCCCGGGGTCGGACCACCGGTGGGTCAGGGCTCGGACTGGCCATATCGAGGCAGTTGGTCGACCTCATGGGGGGCCGGCTGGAGGTTTCCAGTGAACCGGGCCGGGGCTCGACGTTCACGATCCGGCTGGAGGCCGACACCGTCGCAGGGTGAAGTCGATCGACTGCCGGGGGTAGTGGAGCCGGGCCCGAACCTCCGGCCACGGAATCCCGGGCCCGGTGGCACGGTTCCCAGTCCGAACGACATGGACCGCGACGGTCCCGATCCGGGAGTTGAAGATGTCTCGAGACCCTGAGGAAGCGGCTGCGGCCGAGTCCGGAGCCCACACCCACGAAGCCGACGGCTACGACGTCGTGGTGATCGGGGCCGGGCCCGCCGGCGAGAACGCCGCCTGGTACGCCATCGACAACGGGCTCAGTGTGGCCATCGTCGAGAGCGAGCTGGTTGGCGGTGAGTGCTCCTACTGGGCGTGCATGCCGTCGAAGGCCCTGCTGAGGGCGGCGGAGGCCCTCGCCGCCGCCCGCCGGGTACCGGGAGCGCGGGAAGCGATCACCGGGGAACTCGACGTGGCCGCGATCCTGGATCGCAGGAACGATTTCGCCGGCAACTGGGACGACCAGGGTCAGGTGGACTGGCTGGTGGGGATCGGCATCGAGCTGGTCAGAGGCCACGGCCGACTGGCCGGGGAGAAGACCGTCGAGGTCACCGACGCCGATGGCGGGGTACGGACCCTGAGGGCCGAGAAGGCCGTGGTCGTGGCCCCGGGCTCGGCTGCGGCGTTCCCCCCCGTTCCCGGCCTTCGGGAGTCCAACCCCTGGGGGAACCGGGAGATCACGGCGGCGGCGACCGTACCGGAGAGGCTCATCGTTCTCGGCGGCGGTGTGGTCGGTGTCGAGATGGCTCAGGCCTGGAAGAGCCTCGGGGCCTCGGAGGTGACCATCGTGGAGATGATGGATCGGCTCCTGCCCGGACATGAGCCCTTCGTGGGTGAGGAACTGGCCGCCGCTCTCCGCGACCTGGGAATCGACGTGATCACCGGTGTGGCCGCCGCCCGGGTGGACCGCAGGGGTGAGGGCTTCGTGGTCGAGCTGGCCGACGGAAGGGTCATCGAGGGGGACGAACTCGTCGTGGCCGCGGGTCGTCGGCCCCTGACCGACGATCTGGGCCTGGAGACCATCGGGCTCGAACCGGGTGGTTTCCTCACCGTCGACGATCACATGAGGGTCGAGGGTGTGGAGGATGGTTGGCTCTACGCGGTGGGGGACGTCAACGGCCGATCCCTGGTGACCCACATGGGCAAGTACCAGGCCCGGCTGGTGGGCGACACCATCGCCGGGATCGAGTCCCCGGCCTGGTCGGACCTGACCGCCGCCCCCGGCGTGGTGTTCACCGACCCCCAGGTCGCCTCGGTGGGCCTGACCGAGGCCCGGGCCCGTGACGCGGGAATGAATGTGAGGACCGTCAGCTACGGGACCGGCGCAGTGGCCGGGGCGGCGACCCTGGGCCAGGGGGTGTCGGGAACCAGCTTCCTGGTGATCGACGAGGACCGCGATGTGATCGTCGGCGCCACGTTCACCGGGCCGGGCGTGGGGGAGATGGTCCATGCGGCCACCATCGCCATCGTGGGCGAGGTCACCATCGAGAGGTTGTGGCACGCGGTTCCCGCCTTCCCCACCGTGTCGGAGGTGTGGCTGCGCCTGCTGGAGGAGGTTCGGACCGCCCGCCGTCAGGAGGCCGCCGTTCCCGCCTGACGCCGCGGGCCGGTCCCGGGCCTTGATGGCGACGCCACCGGTGCCGATGGGTCGGGGTGAGTCGACCCCTTCCCCGCGCCACGTCCGAACCAGCGGTCACCACCCCGAAACGGGGTGGTGACCGACGGCGCGAACCCGGTGATCCCGGCGCCACCGGAGACTCCGGGGGCTACGACACGTCCCAGCGGGCCGAGGTGCTCAGCCTGGTCGAGGGGCTCATTCTGGGGGCGATCGTCTATCTGGCCGCAGCGGGAGTGGTGTTCCGGTTCCTGCCCGACGCCCACCCCCTGGTGCTCATCGTGGTACACGGCCTGACCGTGTTCGTGGGTACCGGTTCGCTGACCTACTTCTTCGTTCTCGAACCCCGGCGCCGGGACCTGGTCCAGCACCACAGGCAGCTCGCCCGTCAGCGGGACCAGCTGCTGGTGGAGACGGGGCGGAGGGACTTCGCCGCCCGGCTGAACCGGGCCCTGGACATGTCCGACGATGAACCGGCGGTCATGAGGATGCTGGAGCGGGCCCTCGGACGGCTGCTCCCGGGAGCTCCGGCCGAGGTGCTGTTGCCCGCTCCGGGGAAGACGGCCCTGGCCGTGGTGGCGGAGACCCCTGCGCCGGGCGAGGGCCCCCGCTGTCCGGTGGCCGGTGGGGAGTGCTGCCCGGCCCTCAGGGAGGCCACGACCCTGGTCTTCGAGTCGGCCGACGAACTCGACGCCTGCCAGTACCTGGCCGGGCGGGCCGGAGCGGGGGTGGCTGCGGTGTGTGTGCCGGTCAACGTGACCGGACACGCCACCGGTGTCATCCACGCTCTGGTGCCCGAGGGCGGTGAGGCCGAGCTGGATCCCGTCGTGCTGGAGGACCTGAGACTGGTCGCCCGTACGGTCGGGACCCGGATAACGATGCTGCGGGTGTTCGCCGAGACCCGTCAGCAGGCCTCGACCGATCCTCTCACCGGACTGCTGAACCGGCGTAGCTTCGAGCACGAACTCCGGCGCGAGATGCGCCAGGATCGTCCCTTCGCCCTGGTCATGGCGGACCTCGACCATTTCAAGAAGATCAACGACTCCTTCGGGCACGACGTCGGCGATCGGGCACTGCGGGTGTTCGCCGAGGTCCTGCTGTCGTCCCTGCGGCCCGATGATGTGATCTGTCGCTACGGCGGCGAGGAGTTCGTGATCGTGCTGCCGGGCAACAACGAGGAAGAGGCGACCCGGGCCCTGGAGAGGGTGCGCATCCACCTGGCCGGACTGATCAACCGGGCCGATCTGCCCCACTTCACGTGCAGCTTCGGAGTGGCCGAGTGGAATCCGGGTCTCAGCGGGGATGAGGTCCTGGTCCGGGCCGATCTGGCCCTGCTGGCCGCCAAGCACCGCGGCCGGGACAGGATCGTCAGGGCGTCCGAACTCAGCGGGGTCGAGATCGGCCGTCCCGGACCGGCTCTGGTCCCCCGCTTCGAGATCCCGGATCCCGATCAGGACCCCGGAAACGAGGAGGCCCCCGCCGTCGAGGCGGGTTGAGCGGGGTCTCAGCGGAAGCCTCCGTCGTGACCCGCCGGGGGTCTTCTCCGCGGAGAAGCGCACGATCGCGGCGGTGTTCCGTCATCGGCCGACGGGTCGGCGCCGCCTACCGGCCACGGCGCTTGGCCCGGCGGGTGGGGGTGGCGTTCGCAGGGTCCTCCGGCCACGGATGGCGGGGGTAGCGGCCTCTCATCTCCCGACGGACCTCGGGATAGCTGGTCCGCCAGAACCGGGCGATGTCATCGGTGACCTGAACCGGCCGGCCGGCGGGGGAGAGCAGGTGGAGCACGACGGGCTCGGCCCCGGCCAGGACCGCCGGAGTGGACGTGGCGCCGAACATCTCCTGGACCCTCACCCGGATCGTGGGGCGTTCGGCGGAGTAGTCGACACGGAGCCGGGACCCGCTGGGTACCTCCAGCCGCTCGGGGGCCAGCCGGTCGACGGTCCGCCGGTCCAGTCCGGCCAGGTGGAGCAGGGCGGCGCTCAGGTCCAGCCCGGCGAGGGGGGACCTCGGGTCGGCCCCCGAGAGGAAGGGCGCCAACCACTCGGCGCAGTCCCGGGCCAGAGCCCGGTCGCTCAGGGACTCGGGGTCTATCCCGGTCGAAGCGGAGATGGTCCGGGAACCGTCG
>DRKF01000138.1 GCA_011051915.1 Acidimicrobiales bacterium
CCACCATGCCGGCCGTCGGGGCCCGCTGAACGCCCGGACCCACCATGCCGGCCGTCGGGGCCCGCTGAACGCCCGGACCCACCATGGCTGTGGCCTCGGTGCTGTGGGATTCCGGAACCGGGGGCTTCTGAACCTCAGGGTTTCCAGGCCCCTGAGTTTGCGGACGTCACGGTTTCCAGGCCCCTGAGTCTGCGGACGTCACGGTCTCCAGGCCCCTGAGCTTGCGGACCTCTGAATCTGCGGACCGTTGGTCGTCTCGACCCCCGACGCCTCCGGCGCGGGCGTCAGTCCTCGTCGGGCTCCGAGTCGTCCTCGGTGTCGGACCCGTACTTGGCGGCCAGATCGGCGTAGGGGTCGTCGTCCTCCTCGTCGTCGGAGGTCTTGGGGAGGGCCCACGGGTCGGGGGCGTCGAGATCGAAATCCTCGACGCTGAAACTCGAGGCCGCGTCCCGCTGGAAGCGACGTGCCTCTTCATATCGACGGTGTCGGCCCTTTTTCACCCCGGGGGCTCCTCGCTGCTGACGTTTTCTCTGGTTACCCGACTCACATGCGCGCAGGTCGCATGCAGTGTATCCCCGCCCCACCACCGAACCACGTCAGAGACCGGTCGACGATCCGAGATCATGGCGACGGGCGCACCGGAGACACCGGGTGACTCAGGATCGTTCCCGCGGCTCGAGCACCAACCTGCCATCGTCGAAGGACAGGGCGGACCGGCCCTCGACCAGGCTCCGGATGCGGGTTCCCACCAGGTCGTTCCGCCAGCCGGTGTTCAGCCGCGAATCCTCGTCACCCCTCAGAAAGCTCACGATGTCGGCCCTGGTGGCCAGCAGGGCCGGATCCAGGTCCTCGTCGCGGGCCAGCTGGGAGATCCAGGCCGAGACCAGGGTGACCGCCGGGCGCAGCCGGCGTTCCAGAGTCGCTCCCCCGTCCTCCTTGACCCTCTGCACCGAATCGGGTGGGCGATCCAGACCACGCCGGACCGCTTCCAGGATCTCCCTCCCGGCACCGTCACGAAGATGTCGCCCGTCGAGACCCCTTATGGACTTGAGCTGCTCGGGTCGGGTGGGGGCCTTCTGCGCCACACCCACCAGAGCCAGATCGGACAGGACGAATCTGACCGGCTGATCGGTGCGCTGAGCCGTGCGCTCCCGCCAGGCCGCCAGCTCCTGGGCCACGACGAGGGCCCGTCCCCGCAGATGACGAGCCTCCTTGATCTTCATCCAGGCCTCCTCGGGGTCCATCACCCGGGTGGCCCGTGTCCTCATCCGCTCGGACTCGTCGAAGGCCCACTCGACCCGTCCTCTCCGGCTCAGATCCCCGGCGATGAGATCCATCAGTGCCGCCAGATGCACGACGTCGGATGCGGCGTAGCGCCGCTGGGCGTCGCCCAGAGGACGCTGGAACCAGTCGGTGAGACGGTCCCCCTTGGCCAGACGGCTGCCCAGGAATCTCTCAACCAGGGTCGAGAGCGATGGCGACGACAGACCCAGGAATCCCGCCGCCACCTGGGTGTCGAACACCCGGGACGGGACCACCCCGCAGGCCCGTTCGAGGACCTCGTAGTCCTGCTGCGGGGCGTGCATGATCACCTGCCGTACCTTCTCCAGGGCCTTTCCCAGTGGGCGGGGATCGACGGCGACGGGGTCGATGAGCGCTATTTCCGCATCCTGACCTCGTGAGGCGCCGTCCTCCCGTTTCCAGGCCACCTGGATCAGGGCGAGTCTCGGATAGTAGGTGCGCTCCCGGTGGAACTCGGTGTCGAGTGCGAATTCGTCGGCCGCCACCAGCTCATCGACCAGATCGGTGAGTGAGTCCTCGGTGTCTACCCAGCGGTGGGGAATCTCCTGTTCGGGCCGGACTGTCATCTCGTGGGACCGGTCTCGACCTCGTGGCCCGCCGCGGTCCACGCCAGCATTCCTCCGGCCACGTTTCGGGCGTCGATGCCCTGGGTCCGGAGAAACCCCGCCACCTGGAGACTACGGACCCCACTGCGGCAGATGACGTACAGCGGGCCTCCCCCGGCCCGAGCCTCCAACTCGCCCACGTGATCGGAGATCTCCCCCATCGGGATGAGCATGGCTTCACCGATGCGGCCCCCGGTCCACTCCTCGGGTCGTCTCACATCGACGACGGGAACGCCCCGCTCGATCTCGGGGGCCAGTTCGGCTGCCGGTGTCTCCGGTACGTCCACGGGTGAGGTCAACCTCCGTCGCTGCTGAGTTCCGAGGCTACCCCCGATCGGCGACCGCCGGGGCGCCCGGCTCAGTGCGGCCGCTGCCGCGGTGATCCCCCGGCGGACGGTCCGGTCTCCGGCCCCAGGGCACCCAGATCCTCGGGGGTGTTCACGTTGGTCAACTCCTTCGGGTTCGCCCAGGCGACGGAGACGGTCGCCAGGCTCTCCAGAACCCCCCTCACCGACCGCGATCCCGAATCCAGTCGTCGGGCCACCGTCTCCCGGCAGAGACGGACCCGCCACGCGGCCAGCAGCGGTTCGAGGCCGGCTGGACCCTCGGTAACGGCGACCGCCGATCCGGGGTCCCCCACCAGAGCCCGGACCAGACCCGTGATCAGCTCCGCCGACACCAGAGGGGTGTCGCAGGGGGAGCTGAC
>DRKF01000139.1 GCA_011051915.1 Acidimicrobiales bacterium
AGGGATCCGACGACAGCGAGAGGTGGGTCTTGGCTATGCACACCGGCAGATCGCCGAACCCCTGCTTCTCGTACCCGTCGATCTGGCGGGCCGCCTTCTTCGTGTACTCGACCCCCCCGGCTCCGTAGACCCTGGTGGCCACGGTGGCGATCTTCTCTCGGAGGGGCATGTCCAGGGGATACAGGGGGGCGTACCGGCTGGGCTCCTCGGCGGCCTCGGCCACAGCTGCGGCCAGGTCCGCCGCCCCCTTTCCTCCCTCGGCGACATGGGTGGTGACCACGGCCCTGACTCCCTCGGCTGCCGCGATCTCGGCGATGGCGTCCAGGTCGGCGTCGTGGTCGTCGGGGAAGCGGTTGATGGCCACGACCGGAGTCACCCCGTGGATGGCCAGATTCTGAATCTGCTTCACCAGGTTGGACCCTCCCATGTGCACCTCGTCGGGATTCTCCTTCAGCAGGTCCTCGGGAAGGGGCTTTCCGGCCACTATTCGGTAGTGACCGGAGTGGGCCTTGAGGCCCCTGACGGTCGCCACCAGTACCCCGGCGTCGGGAGCCAACCCCGACTCGCGGCACTTGATGTTGAAGAACCTCTCGGCCCCCATGTCGGCCCCGAATCCGGCCTCGGTGATCAGGAAATCGGCGGTGTGGATGCCGAGGAGGTCACCAACCACCGAGGAGTTCCCGGTGGCGATGTTGCCGAACGGTCCGGTGTGGACGATGGCCGGAGTGCCCTCGAGGGTCTGCATGAGATTGGGCTTGATGGCCTCACGGAGGATGACCGCCATGGCCCCCGCGGCGGAGATGTCCTCGGCGGTGACCGGCGCCCCGTCCCCGTCGAACCCCACGACTATGCGGCCCATCCGCCGTCTCAGGTCCGGTAGTGAGTGGGCCAGGGCCAGGGCGGCCATCACCTCCGACGCGGCGGTGATGTCGAAGCCGCTCTCCCGGGGAATGCCGTCGAGGCGTCCGCCGAGCCCGATGACCATCTTGCGCAGGGCCCGGTCGTTGATGTCGACGACCCTCTTCCAGTTGATGTTGCGGACATCGAGACCCAGCTCGTTCCCGAAGTGGAGGTGGGCGTCGAGCATGGCCGAGCACATGTTGTGGGCGGCGGTCACCGCATGCATGTCCCCGGTCAGGTGGAGGTTCAGCAGCTCCATGGGAACGACCTGGCTGTAGCCCCCTCCGGCCGCTCCGCCCTTGATACCGAAGGTCGGACCCATGGAGGCCTGGCGGATGGAGATCGTCGCGGTCCGGCCGATGTGGGAGAAGGCCTGTCCCAGCCCGACCGTGGTGGTGGTCTTGCCCTCGCCGAGAGGTGTCGGGGTGATGGCCGAGACCACCACGTATCGGGCCCGGGGTCGGTCGGCCATGGCGTCGATGGCCTCGAGGCGGACCTTGGCTGCCGCCGCCCCGTAGGGCTCCAGGTACTCCTCGGGGATCCCCGCATCGGCGGCGATCTCGCCCATGGGCCTCAGGGCCGCGGTGCGGGAGATCTCGAGATCGGAGGGAAACGCCATTGTCCATCACCTCGTCTGGGTTGTGTCGGCCTCGTTGCCGAGACACCAGCTTGCACCCTCGGAGGACCTTGTGCGGCCAATTCCCCCGGTCGGGGCTTCGGAGGGTCAGGGCTCCCAGTGGGCGAAGGCATCCACGACGGGCTTTATGTCGTCCATCATCGGATACAGGATCGGGCAGGTGACACCGGCCTCGATGTACTCCGCCACCTTGTCCCGGCACTGCTGGGAGGTACCCACCGCCATCACCGACCGGACCAGCTCGTCGGGGATCAGTGGTACGGCCCGGCGGTAGTCGTCCTCACTCGCCGGCCATCCGACGACCTCCTGGACCTTCTGGATCAGACCGGGATCGGCGCCGCTGGCCTTCATGATGTGGGGTTCGGTACCCAGGTAGTAGGCGATCAGCATCTTGCCGACGACCATCGCCTCGTCGGGATCGTCGTCGGAGAGGGCGCAGACGAGCAACTCGGGACGGTCGATGTCCTCGATGGTCCGGCCGCTGCGCCGGGCACCCCGGGCGGTGAGTTCGACGGCCTCCTCGATGTAGTCGGTCGGCACGACGTAGTTCAGCACCACTCCGTCACATATCTCCCCGGTCAGCTCGAGCATCTTGGGACCGGTGGCACCTATGTAGATCGGAATGTCGCGGGGACCGGTGTCACCGAACGCCACGTCGAGGCGGATGCGATCGAGGTGCACGAACTCACCCTCGTAGGTGACCTCCTCCATGGTGAACAGTTCGCGGATCGCCTCCACGTGCTCCCTCATGGCCCTGAGTGGCCTGCGCCGTTCGACCCCGACCCGCGAGGCGATGGGTTCCCACCAGGCGCCGATTCCCAGCATCACCCGACTCTCGCCCTCGGGGGTGAGTCCGCCCAGCTCCCACATCGTGCTCCAGGTGGCGGCGATGACGGCGGGATTGCGGGTCCAGATCGGGAGCACACCGGACCCGATCCGAAGCCGGCTGGTCTCCGCCAGCAGGGCGCTCATCATCACCACGCAATCCCGGGCCAGACGGGTGTCGGCCTGCCAGATCTCGGAGAAACCCTGCTCCTCGGCGTACTTCGCGACCTCGATCTCGTAGCTGATCGGATGCTTGTCCTGAAGGTAGAGAGCCATGCGCTGAGCCATGGGGACCGAAGCTAGCCAAAGCTCCGCCGCTGCGCCGCTTCGACTCCGGCGACCTGTCCGGAGCGCACCCATCGACCACACGACGCCCGACCGCCGCCCCGCCGCGGCGGCCGGTCACCGGTCCGAGATTCCCACACAGTTAGCCTTCCCCCGAGCGACGGGAGGGTCATGAAGCCGATCACGGTGGCAGGGGAGACAGATCGCGACCGAGCCGCGGCGTGTCCCCCGTGGGCGAGTACCTCGCGGGCCATCACCATCCTGACGGCACTGATTCTGGTGGCCGCGGCGTGTTCGGCAGGTGCCCGTTCGGACCGGGTGGACGGTTCCCCCGGAACCACTGC
>DRKF01000140.1 GCA_011051915.1 Acidimicrobiales bacterium
CCAGCCACGAGGCCACGAGGGTGGATTTTCCCGAACCGGCCGGGGCACTCACCAGGACCAGTCGCGAGTGTTCCCCCACCGCCTCCTCCAGGAGGGCGTCGAGGCGGGTCCGCCGCACCAGACGGGCCGGCAGGGTCGGAGGCTCGAGCTTGGTCGCCGCCAGTCCGATCTCGAGCTCCACTCCCGTCACATCTCCCGCTGGGAACCGCTGTGTCCCTCGCTGGCGCTCGGCGACCCCACCACTATGAGACAGAAAGGGTGGCCCTGGGGATCGGCCAGCACGACCAGGCTCTCGTCGGGGTCGTGGCGACGGTCCTCCAGCACGACCGCCCCGAGCGTCACCGCCCGTTCGGTCTGGCGGCCCAGGTCATCGAGACTCCGCACCCCCAGATCCAGATGGAGCTGCTGGGGAATGCGGGGGTCGGGCCAGGTGCTCCGTTCCAGTTCCGGGACCGCCTGGAAGGCGAGGCGCGGGGAGCCCCCGCTGTCGTTGAGCACCAACCAGACCGAGGCCCGAGTATCGGGTTTACCCGGAGGTGGGGGCTCGTCCCCGGGGGCGTAGTCGAAGCCCAACAACCGGCGATAGAACTCCGCCAGGCCCCTGGCGTCGGTGGTGTCGAGGACCGTGGCGATCAGGAAGGGTTCGGCGTGTTCCACCAGGCGATGGTCCCACGCCCCCGACCACCTCACCACCGTCAACAGACGGAAGCAGGACCGCCACCGGGGCTCGTGTGACGTACGCCATAAACCCGACCAAATAGGTCAAGTTTCGGCTAGGGTGCCTCGGACACTCACCAGGGGGATCAACATGACCGACAGTTCTTGGGGTTTCGAGACCCGCCAGATCCACGCCGGACAGGAGCCCGATTCGGCCACCGGGGCCCGGGCGGTGCCGATCTACCAGACCACGGCCTATGAGTTCCGCGACACCGAACACGCGGCGGCGCTGTTCGCCCTGGCCGAACCGGGCAACATCTACACCCGGATCATGAACCCCACCCAGGGGGTACTGGAGACCCGTCTGGCGGCACTCGAGGGGGGACTCTCATCCACCGCCGCCGGTGTACCGGGAGCCCTGGCGGTCGCCTCCGGTCAGGCGGCGGAGACCGTCGCCATCCTCAACATCGCCGAGGCCGGCGACCACATCGTGGCCGGAGCGGCCCTCTACGGGGGCACCTACAACCTGCTGCACCACACCCTTCCCAAGATGGGTATCACCACCACCTTCGTCGACGATCCCGACGACGCCGAGGCCTGGCGGGCGGCGGTGACCCCCCGTACCAAGCTGTTCTACGGCGAGACCATCGGCAACCCGATGAACAACGTCCTCAACATCGAGAAGGTGGCTGCGGTCGCCCATGACGCCGGGGTGCCGCTGGTGGTCGACAACACCGTGGCCACCCCCTGGCTGATCCAACCCCTCCAGTGGGGCGCCGACGTGGTGGTGCACTCCGCCACCAAGTTCCTGGGCGGGCACGGCACATCCATCGCCGGGGCGATCGTCGACGGGGGATCCTTCGAGTTCTCCGACCCCGACCGCTACCCCAACTACAACACCCCCGACCCCAGCTACCACGGCCTCACCTACTGGCCCGCCCTGGGACCGGGGGCGTTCATAGCCAAGGCCCGGGTACAGCTCCTGCGGGACCTGGGGCCCGCCATCAGCCCCTTCAACGCCTTCCTCATCCTGCAGGGCCTCGAGACCCTCTCACTGCGGATGGAACGTCACTGCGCCAACGCCCTGGCCGTGGCCCGGTGGCTGGAGAGCCGCCCCGAGGTCGAGTCGGTGAGGTACCCCGGCCTGGAGAGCTCACCGTGGCACCACCTCGCCCGCCGCTACTCCGGCGACCGGGGCTTCGGATCGGTACCGGCGTTCGTGATCCGCGGTGGACGGGAAGCCGGGGAGAAGTTCGTCAACGTCCTGGAACTGCACAGCCACGTCGCCAACATCGGCGACGTGAGATCACTGGTCATACACCCCGCCTCCACCACCCACTCCCAGCTCACCGCCGACGAACAGCTCTCCACCGGAGTGGAACCCGGGCTGATCCGCCTGAGCGTCGGACTGGAGACCATCGACGACATCCTCACCGACCTGGAAAGAGGCTTCGCCGCCCTCTGACAAGCACCTCCGGCCCCACCACGCCCGGTCCCCCGACCTTCCGTGGGCCGGGCCGGCACCGCCGATTCCGTCCTGTCAGGTGACCACCACCGACTCCTTGAGTTCCTCGAACAACTCACTCAACACGGCCCGATTGGGCACCTTGTCGACCGGGACAGCCGCGAACCTCTTCACCGAGCCCTTTCGCGAGACGGTCACTGTCCCCCGCGCGAGCCTCATCGAGTAGCCGGCCAGTTCCTCGGGCCGCAGAACCTTCCCCCCCTTGGTCAGGCCATCGACGCGGCCGATCGAAAACGGGCCGAACGGCACGGGAACCCCCGAATCGAACAGGGCGCGGAGGTTGCTCTCCACCCGGCGTATCGCCTGGGCCCGAACCAGGGCAGCCAACGACTCACCGCCCTTCCCGGACTGCACCAGCTGCCCTGGGACGCCGAGTCGCCGACCGTGGACATCCTCCAACACGATCACCGCCCCACTCAGATTCCCCACCGCCAGGATCCTCACCGACTCCACCGCGAGGTGAATCACTGCGAAGAACGCAGCTACCGCCCCCAGGACCACGAACCCCAGATGTCGACTCTGATCGGTGTCGTAGTACGCGTCGACCTCGTGCCAGAACATCCGAAACGTTCCCAAGGATCGTCGAACCTCGATCTGGTCCTCATCGACCCGAACCTCCACCTTCCAGACCACGTAGGCGCCGATCCCGAAGATCACCAGCATGGCCATCGACAGCCAGCCCAGGAAGGTCGGCATGTCCGAGAGGAACACCACGACAGTAAGCGGCAGTGCGGCAGCAGCAAGAACGGTGACGAACACCCGATCAGCCCGCGACCGCCGGAACACCAACTGCCGCGACTGCGGGCTCTCCTCCGGGCCCGACTCGAACGACCTCATCACCACTCCTCTCACCGATTCGGCTGCAGGTCAGCCACGATCTCCCGTCGACAGGAGGCCACCGGAGCCTTAGAACCGGGCACATGGGCTGGGATGAGGGATGGTGGCCTACCCTCTGCGGATCGGGCTCGGAATCCTGACTCTGCGGGCCATTCGAGAGGGGACAGCGTGGCGGACACCAGTGGGACCAGCGAGGAAGTCGACCACGTCGGGAGGCTGCGGGCGGAGCTGACCCTGGAGGAGAAGATCTCCCTGGTGTCGGGGGCCGGGCTGTGGCACACCCGCGCCGTCCCCCGTCTGGGCATCCCGGCCATGAAGGTGTCC
This sequence comes from Acidimicrobiales bacterium, assembly GCA_011051915.1. Lineage (GTDB taxonomy): Bacteria > Actinomycetota > Acidimicrobiia > Acidimicrobiales > Poriferisodalaceae > DRKF01. The sequence continues at coordinate 3,344 of DRKF01000140.1, forward strand.
GACGGCCCCAACGGAGTACGGGGCGAGACCTTCGGCACCCACACCTCGGCCTGCTTCCCGTGCGGGTCGGCCCTGGGGGCCACCTGGGACCCCGAGCTGGTCGAGGAGGTGGGGCGGGCTCTGGGCGAGCAGGCGGTCTCCAAGGCCGTTCATGTGCTGCTGGCCCCCACCATCAACCTGCACCGCACTCCCCTGGCCGGGCGCAACTTCGAGTGCTACTCCGAGGATCCCCTCCTGACCGGGGTGCTGGCCACCGCCTATGTGAGGGGGGTTCAGAGCCGCGGTGTCGGCGCCACCCTCAAGCACTTCGTGGCCAACGACTCGGAGTTCGAACGCCACACCATGAGCTCCGACATCGACGAGAGACCCCTGCGGGAGCTCTACCTCAAGCCCTTCGAGATGGCCGTGCGGGACGCCTCACCCGTGGCCGTCATGTCGGCGTACAACCGGATCAACGGTGTTCCCGCCAGCGACCACCGGGAACTCCTCACCGACATCCTCCGGGGCGAGTGGGGGTTCGACGGCTTCGTGATGTCGGACTGGTACGGCACCCGCGACACCGTGGCCTCGGCCCTGTCGGGACTGGATCTGGAGATGCCCGGCCCGCCCTCGGTGTTCGGTGATCGCCTGGCAGCAGCCGTGGCCGGGGGGCAGGTGACCGAGTCGGACCTGGACCGCATGGTCGGTCATCTCCTGGGGGTGATCGACCGCCTCGACGTGGCCACCAAGGTCGCCGACAACACCGGGGAGTCCTCCGACGACCGCCCCTCCCACCGGGCTCTGATCCGCCGGGCGGCAGCGGAAGCGACGGTGCTGCTCCACAATCCCGGTGATCTCCTCCCCCTCGACGCCGGCGCCCTCACGTCGCTGGCGGTGATCGGACCCAACTCCGATCAGGCCGTGATCATGGGCGGGGGCAGCGCCCAGGTGTTCCCCGCCTCGACGGTCACCCCCCTGGAGGGAATCAGGGAGGCGGTCGGGGACCGGGTCGAGATCGGCCACGAGGTGGGCTGCACCATCAACCAGAAGACCCCCGAGGCCGATGTCAGGCTGCTCACCCCCACCGAGCCACCCGCCGGTGACGCCCTCCGCTCGGGGTGGACGGTGACCTACCACCGCAAGTCGGCTCCGGACACAGACCCGGCCGCGGCTCCCGTGCGCACCTCCGTGGCGTCCCGCAGTCGCTTCCTGTGGATGGGGGCCCGGGTGGGCGCGATCCCCACCGGTGATCTGATCGTCCGCCTCGAGGCCGATCTGACGCCACCCGTCTCGGGGGAATGGACGTTCAGCCTGGTCAGCGCGGGCACCAGCCGCCTGTGGGTCGACGATGAACTGGTGGTCGACAACACCACCTCGTGGAAGCCGGGATCGGAGTTCTACGGGGCGGGCAACGACGAGGTCACCGCAACCGTGCACCTCGAAGCCGGTACCCAACATCGGGTGAGGGTGGAGGTCGTGGCCCACGACGGATCCCGGTTCTGCGCCCTGAGGGTCGGAGCCGCCGCCCCCGAGCCGGCCGATCTCATGGAGAGGGCGGTGGCGCTGGCCGAGCAGACCGACGCCGCCGTGGTCGTGGTGGGCCACAACGCCGACTGGGAGACGGAGGGCCGCGACCGGGAGTTCCTCGCCCTACCGGGCCGGCAGGTGGAGCTGATCGAGAGGGTCACCGCCGCCAACCCCCGGACCGTCGTGGTCCTCAACGCCGGGGCTCCCGTCGAGGCCGACTGGGTGGAGTGGACGGGAGCCACGATCTGCATCTGGTATCCGGGCCAGGAGAACGGCCGGGCCCTCGCCGATGTGCTGTTCGGGGCCGTGACGCCGGGCGGCCGTCTGCCGGTGACTTTCCCCCGCCGCATCGAGGACACTCCGTCGTTCGGGAACTATCCCGGCGAGTTCGACCATGTCCGCTACGGCGAGGGGCTTCTCATGGGCTACCGCTGGTACGACACCCGCGACATCGAGCCGGTGTTCCCGTTCGGATTCGGGCTCGGCACCTCGACCGTCGAGTGGGGTCGGGCCGCGGTCACCGCCGACCCCGAGACCGGCGACCTCGTGGTCACGGTACCCCTCACCAACACCGGGCCCCGGGCCGCGGCCGAGGTGGTTCAGGTCTACGCCCACCGTCCCCGGTCGGCGGTGATGCGTCCCCGGCGCGAGTTGGTGGGGTTCACCAAGGTTCGCCTGGCCCCCGGGGAGTCGGCGACGGCCGAGGTCAGGGTGGCCCGGTCTGATTTGGCCTACTGGAACCCCGCCGAGCACCGCTGGGCGCACGGGTCCGAAACCCTCGAGCTGGAAGTGGCCCGCAGCAGCCGGGACGTGGTGGAGACCCTCGCGACCGGGGTGGAGGCCGACTGACCTCCGCCCCGCCCGCGACGGTCGATCCTCAACCCGCCGCCGCGGCCACCGCCTCCCTGATCTCGGTTGGTACTCCGCAGGCCTCCGCCGCCGCCCCGATCAGGTCCGCGACCTCGGTCGGCATCGGCTGATTGGCTATGCCCATCGCCAGCAGGTCCGCCTCCGACGTCTCGGCAATCAGGGCGTCGGCGGTGCAGCGGGCCACGCCCGGATCCGCTCCCTGGGCCACGTAGGCGTCGTACACGGCGCCGGCCACCAGGCCCGTGGGCCTCTCGGGGGGCCCGGGCGGAAGGGTCGTCGCCGGGGGCTCGGTGGTGGTCTCCTCCTCGGTGGTGGTGGTCGGCTCCTCCCCCGCCACGATGGCCCGGACATCGGCGGGGACCCCACACGCCTCCGCCGCGGCGCCGATCAGGTCCCTGACGTCGTCGGGTATGGGCTGGTTGGCGATTCCCATGGTCAGGAGGTCGGCCTCCGACGTCTCGGCCAGCAGGGCATCCGCGGTGCAGCGAGCCACACCGGGTTCCGCCCCCGCCGCCACGTAGGCGTCGTAGATCCCGCCTCCCACCAGTGTCGTCGGACGCTCCGCCGGCCCGGGGGGAAGGGTCGTGGGCGGGGGCTCCGTCGTGGTCGTGGACTCGTCCGGCGCGGCAGTGGTGGTCGTTGCCGAGGTGGTCGTGGTCACCGCCTCGGTGGTGCTGGGGGCCAGATCCTCCAGGGTGACGGGCTGTTCGGTGGCGGGCACCGTCTGTATGGCCAGCTCCTCGTCGGTGGAGGCCACGGCGTCGGACACCGCGAAGATCACGTAGCCCGCCAGCAGCACACCCACGACTCCCGCGGTGGCGGCCCTGACCGCGGGCGAGGCGAAGCGGCTCTGGGTGCCCGGCAGCCCCAGCAGCCCGGCCTCATCGGCGGCGACCATGATCGGGGGCAGCACCACCAGGGCCGAGAGCAGGGCCACGGTGATGTTCAGGGCCACGACGAGGCCGAAGTCCGACAGCAGCGGCAGGGGTGACAGGTAAAGAACCCCGAACCCGCCGATGGTGGTGAGGGCCGAGGCGAAGAACGCCCGCCCGGTCCGGGCCGAGGCCACGTCGGTGGCCTCCCGGGGTTCGAGACCCCGGTTCCGTTCCTCGAGGTAGCGGGTGAGGATCAGGATCGTGAACTCACCGCAGGTGGCGATTATCAGCGGCCCGCCGACCGTCGTGAGGGGGCTCAGGGTGATTCCCAGGGCGGCGACGATCAGCGAGGCACCGCCCACGGCGATCAGTACCGGCACCAGGGCCAGGACCGCCAGGGTGAGGCTCCGGAAGCGGATCAGCATCCAGATGGCGACCGCGGCCAAGGCCACCAGGGTGAGAGCGGTGCGGTTGGCGGTCAGATTGTCGAGCAGGCCGACGCCGACCACCGCCAGACCGGCCGGGGCGGCGGTGGCGTTGTCGGGGATCGGGGCCCGGTCGCCGGGATCGGCAATGTCGTGGACCAGCTGGTCCATGACCACCGACCTCTCCTGCAGTGAGGAGGGTGCCACCCGGAAGTTGATCTGGGCGGCGTTGCCGTTGTCGCCGACCAGCAGGTTCTGGATGTCCGTCGGTGCCTGCTCGTAGGCCAGCAGCATGTCCCGGCCGGTCGGGGGGAGGGGCGTGGTGCCGGGCAGGTCGATCAGGAACGAGAGCGTGGTCGTGAGGCTGGACACCTCGGCCAGTTCGGGATGGGTGTCCACCTCGGTGATGGCCAGATCGTGGATGAAGCTCGCCATCTGGTCGGTGAAGATGCCGTTGCTCTCGTGGCCGGTCGTCTCGATGAAGACCCCGAAGGTGGTGGCGTAGCCCGTCTCGTTCTCGAAGATGCGGGCGTTGCGGATGCTCTGGCTGTCCTGGTCGGCCCAGTTGATGGGATCGCTCTCGATCTTCAGGCCGTCCTCGACGGCCAGGCCCGCGATGGGGATGACCGCCGCCAGGACCACCAGGGGGATCACCAGCCCCCGGGGCAGGCCGCTCAACCAGACCACGGCCTTCTCGATGCGTTCGGATCGGACGAACTCCCGGGTGGGGCTCCTCCTCTCCCTCCAGCCCAGGATCGCCGTGGGAAGAATCAGTCCCACGACGAACAGGGTGACGATGCCGATGGAGAGCAGGACACCGAAGTCCCTGATCATCGGGACCCGGGAGATCCTCATGGCCAGGAAGGCGGCCACCGCGGCGATCGTCGCCACCAGCAGGGCCGGGCCCAGCTTCTGGGAGGTTTCGGCGAAGGGTTCGGGGGTGTGGTCCGCGGCCACCTCCTCCTCGACGCGGTTGTGGGTCTGGATGGCGAAATCGATCCCGATGCCGATGAGGATCGGCAGACCCGAGATGGTGACCAGGGACAGATCGATCCCCACCAGACCGAGGATCGAGAACGCCCACAGCACACCGACGATCACGATCGCCAGGGGCAGCAGCCTCCACCTCACCCGGAAGGCGAGCAGCAGGACCACGGCCATGACCACCAGGGCGATCGCCCCGAGGGTGAGCATTCCCCCCTGGAGGTAGTCGTTGATGTCGTTGAGGAACGTCGGGGTGCCGGTGATGACGTAGTCGACGTTGTCGAACTGGACCCCCTCGAAGGCCTGACG
>DRKF01000141.1 GCA_011051915.1 Acidimicrobiales bacterium
CGGCCTGAGGTCAGATGTCGAGGCCGAGGGCCGCCACCGGCGAGGCCGTCGACATCTGCGGGGGCCCGGCCATGAGAGGACCGAACCTCTCCATGGCGGCCTGCATCGCCTCGCCCCGGCCGTGATTCTGCATGGACTCGGCGTCCGTCATCAGGGCGAAGAACCAGAACTGATCCCCCTCGCCGCGGTGGTAGGAGTAGATCTCCACCCCCGGTTCGTCCTCGGCGGCCTCGACCATCGCCGTTAGCACCTCGGCCATCTCGTCGCCCCGCCCCTGCTGACACTCGATGGTGCCGAATACCGAAACCTTGCCCATTGCCGTCTCCTCCCCGCCGGCCGCACCGGCCGAACCCGATCGGTCCGGCCATGGCTATCAGGTGCCGGTACCTGGCGGCGGACAAATCGTCGCAATCATCTTCGACTTTCCTCCTGTTGGCAGTTTCTTGCCGACCATGGGCATTTCTGCCTCTCGCCGCCGCCGGAGAGTGAGGGCACGCTCGTCGGGTAGCCACGAGTTCACAAGGAGCCTCCCCATGTCATCGACGCGAACCGCACCATCCCCGGTCACACAGACCCCGCCCGCCCCATCTCCCTCCGCCGCCGACCACTTCGGGGCCCTGCTGGCCCACGAGACCGACTGCTGGGACGTGCACGAGGCCATGGCCGCCGGGAACCCCGACTTCGTTCTGCTCGACGTCCGGGGCGAGGGTGCCTTCCGGGCCGGCCATGTCCCCGGCTCGGTCCACCTCCATCACTCCGAGCTGACCGAGGAGAATCTGTCCCGATACCCCGCCGGCACACTGTTCGTCGCCTACTGCGCCGGACCCCACTGCAACGCCGCCGACAAGGCGGCACTGAGACTGGCCCGGCTGGGACGGCCGGTGAAGAAGATGATCGGCGGTGTCGAGGGCTGGAAGGACGAGGGGTTCGAACTGGCCACCTGCTGACACCTCGAGGACGACGGCTACCGGCCTCCCCCCGCTGACACCTCGGGGACGAAGGCGGCAACCCTCCCCCTGCTGCCGTCGGTTGGTCGGCCGACTGCTGGCGGAGCGCGGCCATCGGGGTCCAATGGTCAGACCGACAGACCGCGAGTATGGTCCGGTCCGAACCCCATCCCGGAGAGCAGCGATCATGACCTATCCGAACATCCTGGTATTCGTGGACTTCCCCGTCGACGACGTCGACGCCGCCAACGCCTTCTACAGCGAGGTGTTCGGCTGGGAGGTCGAGGAGAGGATCCCCGGGGTCTTCCACCGGATCGTGCCGGGCCAGAACTTCAAGCTCGACGACGGCACCCAGGGACCCACCGGAAACCTGCACATGGGCATAGCCCTGGCCTCCAACATGAGGCCCCACCCGAACCCCGCACCACCCGAACCCACCCACCTGAACCCCGGGGGGCGGGCGGCCCGGGCCTGGATCCTCGTCAGCGAGGACGACTCCTTCGACGCCATCCTCGAGAGGGCCGAACGTCTCGGGGGCACGGTGCTGTACACCAACCACTTCTGGACCGAGTTCGGCGGCGCCTGCGCCTCCTTCCTCGACCCGTGGGGAAACGAGCTCATGCTCTGGCAGCACCTCGAAGGCGTCGAGCAGGACCCCGAGACCCACGAGTTGGTCGGCGAGGCGAAGCTCCCCGAGGGCTGGACGGTCGAGTAGAACCTCTCGTCGGGGCCTCCCACCCGAGGTCCGCCGATTTCCGTAGTCTTCCCATGGGAGGTGCACCGTGGACTTTCAGGTGTCAGAGGAGATGTCCGTCCGGCTGGCGATGATTCGCGAGTTCATGGACCGCGAGGTCATACCGCTGGAGGGCGAGATGCTCCACGGCGATCCCGACACCCTCGCCGCCGGGGTGGCCGCCGCCCAGGAGAAGGTCAAGCAGATGGGGTTGTGGGCCCCGAACCATCCCGTCGAGTTCGGTGGTCTGGGTCTGTCCATGGTCGACCACGGTCTGTTCGCCGAGGCCGTCGGACGCAGCCCGTTGGGAATGACGGTGTTCGGTACCCAGGCCCCCGACGCCGGGAACATCGAGATCCTCCACAAGTGGGGCACACCCGAACAGAAGGAAAGGTGGATGCGTCCGCTCATCGAGGGCGAGATCCGCAGCTGCTTCTCCATGACCGAGCCCGAGACCGCCGGTTCGAACCCCACCCTGCTGGCCACCACCGCCGTCCGGGACGGTGACGAGTACGTCATCAACGGCCAGAAGTGGTTCACCTCCTCGGCCGACGGGGCCGCCTTCGCCATCGTCATGGCCGTCACCGATCCCCAGGCCCCACCGCACCAGCGGGCCTCGATGATCATCGTCCCCACCGACACCCCGGGGTTCAACCTCGTTCGCAACGTGAGCGTCATGGGCCACACCGGCAGCGGTCACGCCAGCCACGCCGAGGTGATCTACCAGTCCTGCCGGGTGCCGGTATCCAATCTGCTCGGACCGGAGGGAAGCGGGTTCCTCATCGCCCAGGACCGTCTGGGACCGGGGCGGGTCCATCACTGCATGCGCTGGCTGGGAATCGCCGACCGGGCACTGGAGATGATGTGCCGGAGGGCCAATCAGCGGGTCATAGCCGAGGACGGAAGCACCCTGGCCGACCGTCAGGTGATCCAGCACTGGGCGGCCGAACTCGACGCCGAGATCCGCGGGGCCCGACTGCAGACCCTCCACGCCGCCTGGATGATCGACGAGTACGGCACCAAGACCGCCCGTGACGAGATCTCCGCCATCAAGTTCGAGGTGGCCAACACCATGCTCAGGGCCGTGGACCGCGCCATCCAGGTGCACGGGGCGTTGGGGGTCACCGACGACACCATCCTGTCCTACTGGTACCGCCACGAGCGCGCCGCCCGCATCTACGACGGCGCCGACGAGGTTCACAAGACCAGCCTGGGACGCCGGGTACTGCGTCGTTTCGCCACCGAGACCACGGGCTGACCCGGTTCCGGAGGACGCCCCCACGCCTCCGGAACCGGAGAACCCGGGGCTCAGCCCTCGGTGTAGCCCGGGTGACCCACCGCGGTTCCCGACTCGGCGTGTACCGGAACCTGGGGCAGGGAGCCGAGCACACCACGGGCGACGGTGAGCATGACGGCCAGGGGTTCGAGGGAGAAGTGCTCCCCCGTGGCGGCCGCGTCGTCGACGCCGGCCTCGACGACGTCCATGGTGTCGGGATCGAGGGTGACGGAGAACTGCGGCGCCCGGTACACGATCGGGCCGTTCAGCTCGGCCCGATGGGTCCGCCCGGCCACGCGACTCTCGACCACGCCGTCGCCCAGGAACATGAAGGCGTTGTCGGTCTGGGCCTCGAAGTCCTCCCGGTCGAGGTAGAGGCGGGGCTTGTCCCGGTAGGGCTCGCCCGAGGTGGGGCACACCGTCACGCAGTTGCCGCACTCGTTGCAGAAGTCGGTCAGGACCGCTATCTGCAGTCCCTGGTCGACGCGAAAGTCGCTCCGGGCGGTGGACACGAGGTTCGTCCCGTCGAATTCGAGGGACGGAAGGCCGATCGACAGCGGCTCCATCTCGTAGGTCATCAGGGCCATGTTCGGGCAGACCCCCACACACAGACTGCAGATGTCCTGACAGTCCAGGCAGCGGCTCGCCTCGGCCACGGCCTCCTCGGCGGTGTAGTTCAGTACCGTCTCCTCGAATCCGTCCCGCTGGTCGAGGGGGGTGAAGCGGATCGGGACCCGGTACTCGCGCCGGGCCCTCCTGACCACCAGTCCCTGGAGGTCGATGGGGTTCGGCTCTCCCCCGGTGGTGACCGGCCCGTCGGACGTGTGCCTGGCGATGATCGCCGCCGCCACGGCCTTGCCGTCGGAGGCGGCCCTGACGATCGATGAGGGCCCGTGCTCGGCCACGTCACCCCCGGCGAACAGCCCCGGTATCGACGACTCGAAGGTCCGGGGATCGACCTTGATGTAGCCCCTCTCGGTCAGTTCGGGAGGAGAATCGCCGAAGAAGTCGAGGACCGAGTGCTGGCTGATGGCCAGGATCAGGGTGTCCAGCTCGATGTCGAACTCCGAGTCCGGAACCGGGAAGGGGATGTTGCGACCCGAGGAGTCGCGCTCCCCGCGGTACTCGGTGCGGACACAGGTCAGGGCCCGGAGCCGACCGTCCTCCACCTTGAGGCCCGCCGGTGCGGCCAGCTC
>DRKF01000142.1 GCA_011051915.1 Acidimicrobiales bacterium
CGACCTGTCGCACCGGTCGAGATCTGAAACGACCCGGTTCTTCCTTTTGAGCCATCTCTTGCGGGCGGTTCGGTACTCGCGCCACGTCTTCCTGGTGGCGATCCACGCCCTCCAGGTGTCGATTTCCCAGAATCGGAGGGCGCCCTCGTGCATATGCCGTCCCGGTCTCGACGTGAATCTAGCCCGGTGTCCTCGGAGGATTTCAATCCGGCACGACCCCGAGCCGCTCAGCCGTAAGTGGGCATCGGTTCCGACGGAGATCGAGCTCCGAAACCGAAACCTGTGCTGGCCCCGTACAGGGGCGTCAGCCCATCGCCAGTTCGTGGGGGCGGTCTCCGGCTATGCGGGTGTGCATCATGACCCGGGGTTGGGTCATGTCCCAGGGGCGGGCCCGGTGCAGCAGGCAGCGGTTGTCCCACACCACGACCTCTCCGGGCGTCCAGCGGTGCTCGTGGACCCGGGGCGGTTGGCAGGCGAACTCGACAAGCTCGTCGAGCAGCCGCTCGGATTCGTCGGGGTCCAGCCCGGGGATGCCGTAGGCGTGACGGCCGATCAGCAAGGAGCGCCGACCGGTCTCGGGATGGATCTTCACCAGCGGACGCAGGGGCGGGTCCTGGCCGTGGAAGCCGTACCCGATGTAGTCGGTGTTCTCACTGTGTTCGTGCCCCACCTTGGACTGGCTGTAGTACAGCGAGTGGTAGGCGGACAGCTCCTGCACCCGGGTACGGAGATCCTCGGGTAGGGCCTCATACGCGGCCCTCATGTCGGCCCAGGCGGTTCCCCCGCCCTCGGGTGGCACGACGCGAGCGGAGAACACGGCCCCCTTGGCCTGCAGATCCATGTAGGTGCTGTCGGCGTGCCAGCCCATGTTGCCCTTGAGGATCTTGACCGAGTCGTGGCTCTCGTCGATCAGGGTGCCGTCGGATCGGACGTTGCTCAGGGGAACGATCTCCCGGCCGCCGATCAGCTCGATGTCGCCGAACCGGCGGGCCAGGGCGATCTGCTCGGAGTCGGTCAGATTCTGGTCGGGGAATATCAGCAGGGCGTACTCGAGCCAGGCAGCGTGGATCGCCTGCCAGGTGTCCTCGTCAAGGGCAGCGAGATCCACGCCGGTGACCATGGCCCCGAAAGTGGCGTTCAGCGGTTGCAGATCCAAGGACGACGACACGGTGATGACCCCCGAGGGAGACGGTATCGGAAGCGGGCCGGATTCGTAGGAGCTCCACCGCACTCGTCGGTGATCAGCGGGATTGCGACTGTGGGGCGGCGGGCAGGCAGACTCGGGGATGTCGATACAGAGGAGGCCTGTGCTGTTCCCATGGCGCATGACCGGTGGCAGGGCCGTCAGGTCGGTGCTGATGGCCACGGCGGTCCTCGTTTCCGCCTGCAGCGGAGCCTCGAACGGACCGGCGGAGCCGTCAGGGCTCTCATCGCCGACGGGTGGGGTCGTGTCCACCGCCGGCGGGCCTGCCGGTGCCGTCGGTTCAGCGCCGGACACCAGTTCGGGCCCGGCCTCCGGAGAAGCCTCGACCACCACCGCGGAGGCAGATACGGTCCCTGGATCCTCGACCACGGTCGGCACCGGCGCGCCGTCGGTCGGCGGTGACGGTACGACCGCACCGGTCTCGACGACCCTGGCCCCGAACGTCCCCGGTTCGGAGGTGGGCCAGACCGCTCTGGTGGTCAGCGTCGTGGACGGTGACACCCTCCGGGTCCGGTTCGACGACGGGACCGAGGAGAAGGTGCGGCTCATCGGAATGGACGCCCCTGAGGTGGGGGAGTGCTACCACGATCGGGCCGCTGCCGCCCTGCGCAATCTGGTCGGGGACCGGCTGGTGACGATGGTTCCCGACCAGTCCGACCGCGACCGGTACGGTCGGCTGTTGCGGTACGTCTTCGTGGGGGAGGACCCCCCGGTGTTCGTGAACGGTGCCCTGGTGGAGGGCGGGTACGCCGTGTCACGCCGCTACGACCCCGACACCTCCCGTCAGGCCGAGTTGGAGGAGGCTCAGCAGAGAGCCCGTGACCGTTCGGCCGGTCTGTGGGCACCCGATGCCTGCGGAGCTCCGGTCTCCGACCCGTCCGCGGGCGGTGAACCGCGGATCGAACGGGTGATCTACGACGCTCCCGGGAACGACAACCTCAACCTGAACGGCGAATGGGTGGAGATAGCGGCCGGCGGACCCGAGTCGGTCGATCTCACTGGCTGGGTGCTCAAGGACGCCTCGGCCTCCCACCGCTACCGCTTCCCGCCGGGCTTCACGATCGGGGCGGGGGAGACGATCCGGGTCTACACCGGGTGTGGAACCGACACCGCCGTCGAGTTGTACTGGTGCAACCAGGGGTCGGCCGTGTGGAACAACAGCGGGGACACCGCCTTCCTGCTGGACCCGGCGGGCAACATCGTCGACTCCGTGACCTGGTAGCAGCAGGGCGGGGTCGACCGGCCGGGATTCCGATTCGGAGGCACAGGACGGGATTCGCGGCCAATGACGCCGTCGACCATTTCCCCCTGAGAGGACCCTCTGAGCCCGCCCTCACGGGTGAATGCTTGCCCACATTGCTGTGGCGAGACTTGTGAGAAGGACGGTGACCAGACAGCTCCCATCACAGGTGATTGACTGTGCTGAAAGGTTCCATGAGCCAGAGGTGGTGGATGACGGATGGGGTATTCGGCGCGGTCCGGAAGGGCGCTGGTGGCAGTCATCGTGGCACTCGGGTTGGCGGCGGCCGCCTGCGGTGACAGCACGGGGACCGACGCCGGTGAGAACACGGCGGGGACCGGGTCGACGAGCGTGGTGACCACCGCCGACACGTTCGACATGGCTGCGCTTCCGCCGGGGACGTTGGAGTCCTGGCGGAACAACACCGGGCTGGAGATCAAGCCCGATGACGTCTGGGCGAAGAGGATCGCCACTGCCTGCTCCGAGGGTGTGTGGGAGCCTGATGTTGCCGAGCGGCTGGCCAAGGAGTACGCGGCGGAGGACGGGGCCACGTCGGAGCAACTGGCCGACACGAGCTATCTGGAGAGCGCCGCCGCAGGCCTGTGGCAGGTGGCGGTGGCCGCATGCCATGACAGCTTTCCGCCGGATACGCTCGAACGCGGTCCGAACTTCCACTTCAACTCGTAGATGGTCCCGGGCTCGTCCGCGGACCTGTCGGTGAGGATCCTCGCCGACAGGCCCGGGGCGGGCGTCAGCTCAGGGGAGGCCCCTC
>DRKF01000143.1 GCA_011051915.1 Acidimicrobiales bacterium
AACCGGCGGCCCGACCCCGCCCCTACATCTGGGTCGAGACCAGCAACCTCAAGCCGACCGACGAGGCGACCTTCCTGCTCCGCATTCAGAACAACTGGAACGCCCAGCTCCCGCTGATCCAGCCGTTCATCGCCCACCACCTTCCGCCCGGGCTGGAGTACGTGGGTTGGGAACAGGTCTCCTCGGGGCCGGCACCGACCGTGACCGTGCTGGACGACTACGGCGAACCGGGACGGACCCTGGTGCGTTTCGACCTGGCCCAGACCCTCGCCAGAGGACAGTCCTTCGACATCCGGATCCGGGTGAAGGTGGCCGCCGGCGAAACGCTGGGGTGGCATCCGACGGAGGTCCTGGCGGGCACCAACCGCACGGAACACTTCGTGGAGTGTGCGACCAGCACCAAGCGTGACACCTACGACGTCGACTTCGACGGCAACGTGCTGGAACGCCTGTGTCTCGGTACGACCAGCTACTACGTGAACCAGGCCGCCCAGACCGAGGCCCGCATGCTGGTCAAGGGCGCCGCGGGACTGCCTCCGCTGGACTGGACCACCCTGCAGGAGCCGAACCAGCCCTGCCCCGACATCGGTGGATTCACCTACTACCCCTGTGTGGCCCAGACCACCTCGCTGGGCCAGACCGACTACCAGCTGGAGGTCCAGAACACCGGCAACGTCGATCTGACCGACTTCACCCTGGTCAACACCCTGCCCTTCGTGGGGGACACCTTCGTGACCCAGGGGCTCTCGTCCTTCCCCCGCGAGAGCGACTGGCGCCCCACCCTCAGAGCCCCCCTGCAGGTCGTCGAGGCCCCGTCCGGAGCCCAGATCGACATCGAGTACTCCACCCAGACGAATCCCTGCCGACCCGAGCTGGCCGGCCAGCCGGCCGGCAGCGCCTGGCCCATCGGCTGTGTGGACGACTGGGGACCCGCGCCCGCCGATCTGGGGCTAGTGCAGGCGGTGCGCCTCCACGGTGAGTTCCCCGCCGGTACCCGCTGGGGCGCCGGGGAGAAGATCGTGGTGGCCTACAACCTCACCGCATCCCACGGTTCACCCTTCGGCGGGGAGATCGGATGGACCAGCTTCGGTTACATCGCCACCCGGGCCGACACCGGCTTCGAACTGGCTCCCGCCGAGCCCCGCAAGACCGGTATGGTCATCAAGCCTCCCGACAACGGAGTCGGTGACTTCGTCTGGCTCGACGAGGACCGCGACGGCCTCCAGGACGCCGACGAACCGGGATTGAACGGTGTGCGGGTCCAGCTGTTCCGGGCCGACGGAACCTTCGAGGACGAGACGACCACCTCCTACCTGCAGGGGGACACGTCCAAGCCCGGGTACTTCTTCTTCGGGGACCGCTTCCCCGGTTCCTACTACCTGCGATTCGAGGATCCGAGGGTCGGCTGGAACGTCACCACGCCCGACGCGGGAGCCGACAACGCCGACTCCGACGGGAACATCCTCTCGTTGGAGACCCCGGTCTTCCAGCTGGGCCAGAACCAGTTCCTGCTCGACTGGGACCAGGGGTACTTCGTCCCCGGCGGGCCGATCAGCTGCACCGATTCGACCATCCCCTTCGACCCCACCGACACCGACCCGAGCCGGCGTCAGGTGAACGACCCCATCCCGTGTCCGAGCTGAGCGGAGCTCCCATGACAACGAATCCCCAATCGACGCAATCGCCAGAGGGCAGGTACCGAGCTCGCCACAGCACTCGACTCCACCTGGCGGCCGGAGCGGTGGCCGTGGCCCTCCTGGTCTCCGCCTGCACGTCGGAGTCCGCCGGCGAGACGGCCCCGACCAGTTCCTCGACAACCGCGCCCGCGGTCACCACCACGACGGCACCCACGACCTCGGACCTGCTGCCCGGGGGCTCCACCACCGCCGCCACCCTGACCGAGGCGCCGGCCCCCGACGATCTGCCCCCGATCGCCCTGGTGGTGAATCCCGAGGGTGTCGGGGTGTACGACCTCGCCACCGGGGATCTCATCGGCCTCGTCGAACCCCCTGCTCTCGACATCGGGCAGTCGCCCGACGAGGCGGTCGAGTTCGTCTCGGGTGACCTGGCCCCCGACCAGACCCTCTACGTGGCCCGGAGGGACCCCGATGGTGCACAGACGGTCGAGAGCCACGCCCTCGACGGGACGGTCACCGAGATCGGGCCCGGTTCGGCTCCCGCGGTGTCACCGACCGGTGATCGGGTGGCCATGGCCGGGCCCGAAGGTGAACTGGTCGTGGTGGACCCGGTGACATCGGAGCGGGGTTCTCTGGTACCCGTGGCCGCGACGATCGTGGAGTCCGTGGCGTGGGAGCCCGGGGGCGAGAGGATCGCCGTCGGCTGGTTCGACGGAATCCAACGGGGAGTCGCCCTGGTGGAGGTCTCGGGCACGACACCCGGAGCCGTCGAGGACCTGGTGCGGGGTCGTGAGGCCTCATGGATGGACCCGGAGTGGACAGCCCCCGGACGCCTCGCCGTGGTGGAACAGAGTCTGGTTCCCGACGCCGGGTCAGCCACCGGATGGACGGTGAACGCCCCGGCACAGGTGCTCGCGGTCGATGTCTCGACGGGACGCACGTCACCCATGTTCGAGATGCCCGAAGGGGTGGCGCGTATCGACGCCGGCCCCGACGGCAGGGTCCTGGGAGTCCTGACCCTCTCGGGCGAGCTCTGGTGGGCCGCCGACGGTGAGGGCGGAATGCTCGTGGACGACGGCTGGAGCTTCTTCCGCTGGTGAGCCGTACCTCGGAACTCTGTCCGGCTGGAGGGGCGGGCTCGGATCGTCCGGGCCTCAGCCGTAGCTGACCCCGAGCCCGGCCCGGGCGTCGTTCTGGATCCCGTAGGGGGGTATCGGATAGCGCAGCCCGTTGCGCCCGAGGGCCTCGACACCATCGAGACCACGGATCAGGTCCTCGACGGAGAGAGCCATGAGGAGCTCGTCGTCGGGAACACCCCCGTACCGGCGCTCTGCGAAACAGGGGATCGACAGGCTGGGCTCACCGGTCGCCAGGGCCCGGCCCCAGCTGTCGGCACATGAGGACTCCCCCACACACCCCCACTCCAGTTTGCGGTAGCCGGCCCATTGGAGGCCGTTGATGAGGATGATCATCTGGCCGGGCGTGGCGTAGACCATGGCGATGTCGGGGGGATCCAGTCGTCCCGTGGCCAGGGGGGATACCGCCACCGCCTCGTGGGTTCCGGCCGTGGGTGTGATCATCGCCTCCTGGTGGGCGGCGGCGTCGG
>DRKF01000144.1 GCA_011051915.1 Acidimicrobiales bacterium
CCCGACGTGCCCAAGCACCGGGGGATCAGCTACTTCATCTGCCCCACCGACGCCGAGGGGCTCACGATGAGCCCGATCATCGACATGACCACCGCCCACTCGTTCAACGAGTGCCACTTCTCCGATGTGCGCATCCCGGTGAGCATGAGGATCGGGGAGGAGGGCGACGGTTGGCGGCTGGCCAAGGCCACCCTGGCCAACGAGAGAGTCAACCTCTCCGCCGGCGGGTCCCTGTGGGGCTCGGGTCCCACCGCGTACACCCTGCTGGATCTGATCCGGGCCGACGGCGGGCTGGACGACCCGCTGCTGCGCCAGAAGGCGGCTGCCCTGCACATCGAGGCGGAGCTGCTGCGGCTGAACCGGCTGAGGACGCTGTCCTCGCGGCTGCGGGGGGAGACCCCCGGACCCGAGGCGTCGATCCAGAAGATCATGTCCGACGAGCACGGGCAGCACGTCATGGCCCTGGCCAAGGAGGTGGCGGGAACCTCGGGGATGCTGACCGGGTCCGGACCGCCGGGGCCGGTGCCGCCCCGGGAGGGCACCGGGGCCACCGAGAACAAGCTGATGGTTGAGTACGACCACGGGGTGGAGCCGATCTGGCACTACGGCTTCCTGTTCTCACCGGCCCTCACCGTCGGGGGTGGCACGTTCGCCGTGCAACGCAACATCGTGGCCGAGATGGTCCTGGGACTGCCCCGGGAGATCAACGTCGAGAAGGGCCTGACCTGGGCCCAGACCCGTCGCCGCACGGCGGGCGCAGAGACGAGACAGGGAGAGACCCAGTGAAGAACACCGTCACCGAGATGTTCGGCATCGACTTGCCGATCTTCGCCTTCACCCACTGCCGCGACGTGGTGGTGGCCGTTTCCAAGGCCGGCGGGTTGGGCGTTCTGGGGGCGGTCGCCCACTCCCAGAAGCAACTCGAGATCGATCTGACCTGGATCGAGAACGAGCTCGACGGCCGGCCCTACGGCATCGACCTCATCGTTCCGGCCCGCTACGCCGGGTCCGACGAGGGTGGGCTGTCCATGGCCGACGTGTCGGCCATGATCCCCGGGGAGCACCGGGAGTTCCTGGAGCGGATGATGGAGCGCTACGGCGTGCCGCCCCTGCCCGAGGACGACCCCCGGGGCCAGTTCCGTGGGTCGTCGGACACCCCCGCCCCGATGTCGCTGGCCCAGGCCGGGGCCCAGATCGACATCGCCCTGGCCCACGACCCGGTGCTGGTGGTGAACGCCCTGGGTCCGCCGCCGCCCGAGATGATCGAGAGGGTGCACGCCGCCGGGCGCAAGGTGGGCGCTCTGGCCGGCAAGCCCCAGCACGCCGAACGCCACGTGAACGTGGGCGTCGACCTGATCATCGCCCAGGGGGCCGAGGCCGGTGGCCATACCGGTGAGATCGGCACCATGGTGCTGGTACCCGAGGTGGTCGACGCCGTGGCCCCGGTGCCGGTGCTGGGAGCCGGTGGTATCGGTCGGGGCCGTCAGATGGCGGCGGCCATGGCCCTGGGGGCGCAGGGCGTGTGGTGCGGTTCGGTGTGGTTGACCACCGAGGAGGCCGAGACCCATCCGGTGGTCAAGGAGAAGATGCTCGGGGCCACCTCCTCGGACACCATCCGGTCCCGGTCCCGCACCGGCAAGCCGGCCCGTCAGCTCCGCTCGGCGTGGACCGATGAGTGGGAGAACCCCGAGAACCCCGACCCACTCGGCATGCCCCTGCAGCTCCTGTTGATCGACGAGGCGGTGGCCCGCATCAACCGGGCCGCCCACCGTCCCGACTCGGGGGCCCAGAAGCTGGCCAACTACTTCGTGGGCCAGATAGTCGGTGACATGAACCGCACCAAGCCCGCCGCCCAGGTCGTGTACGACATGGTCGAGGAGTTCATAGACACCGTGGAGGGCCTGGCCGCCCTGCTGGAGGAGTAGGCGGGCGGGGGACCGCGAATCAGTTGTCTTCCACGGGAACTAGTCTCGTCCCCGGACGACAAGAGCCGCATCAATGGGTGGTGTCGGGAATGCGCTCTGCGGTGTCAACCCGGAATACGGGCGGCCTCTTCGGACGAGTCCTGCTTGCGTTGTTTCTCGTGACTCTCTCGGCGTGCTCGCCGGCCAGGGCTACCAGTGGGTCATCGCCCCTCTGGCAGGTCGTGGACGGTGGTGCCGGGACGATCTTCGGGTACTCGAATCTGAACGACAAGGTGCTCGACGGCGACGCCGTCGTGGTCGGACGGTTCGTGGATGTGGTGCCGGCGGGCAGTGAGGACACCAATGACGGCTCCGGTGCTCCGATCGACTACATCGATCTGGTCGTCGAGGTGGATCAGGTGCTGCACACCGCTCCGGGGGTGTCGATCCAGCCCGGCGACGAACTCCGGATCGAGACCATCTGGCCACCGCTGCTCTCCCTGGATGCGATCAGGCAGTCGGCGGTCGGCGCTCCAGCCGGTGTGCACTTCCTGTTCAACTCGGCCCGCCTCGTGGCGCGGATCAAGGATCCGACTGCCGATAGCGACCCTGATGTGTGGCTGTACCAGGACGCCAGCCCGTTGGCCCTGGCCGATGCCGGAGCCTCACCGGAGATGATCTCTTTCACCCCGTCGTCGCTGAGGGGAATGGACATGGCGGGGATGATCGACACGATCCGAGGAATCGACCGGGATCTGACCGACAGGGGTCTGGAGCAGCCCGAGACGCCGATCGGCCTCGCCCCCCGCTCGACCACCGGTTGAGGCGACCGGTGACCGGGTGAGACCACCCGACGAGGTAGGGGTTGGCGCCAAATCGGCGCCACCCCGCTCTAGAGTGGGCTCATGCCCAGTGTTCAGGTGAAACACGTTCCCGAGGATGTCCATGCCGCCCTGCGGCGGAGGGCGGCGGAGTCGGGCCAATCGCTCCAGGAGTATCTCCTCGGTCTGCTCACCCGGGCGGCGAGCAGACCGACCCTCGATGAGGTTCTGGACCGGGTCGAGCGAAGATCGGGGGGACGGGCGCCGTTCGCCGACGCGGTGGAGGCGGTGCACGCTGTTCGGGAGGAAGCGTGATCATCGTCGACGCCAGCGTGATGGTGACCGCTCTGGCCGACGACGGGGGCGACGGTCGCCGGTCTCGACTGCGACTGCGGGGTGAGGATCTGGCCGCCCCTCACCTGATCGACTACGAGGTCATGTCGGCGTGGAGGCACATGGTCGGTCGAGGCTCCCTAGACGCACAGAGAGTTGAATCCGCAATGCGGGACTTGCAGGATCTCGACCTCGAGAGAGCTCCGATGGGGCCCCTGCATCAACGTTGCTGGGAACTTCGTTCCAACCTCACCGTCTACGACGCCGCGTACATCGCCCTGGCCGAGGCCACCGGGTCGACGCTCCTGACGGCGGATACCCGCCTCTCCCGAACTCCGGGGATTCGCTGTGCCGTCGAGATCCTGTACTGAGGCGGCATCGGGTGGAAGGATCGGCGTCGGTTTCGTTTCTCAGTCGCGGGTCAGGGAGCGGAGTACGAGGTCCACGATCTGGTCGGCCGATTTGGCCTGGCTGAGGCCGATACGGGCCCGCAGGTGGGGTTGGGACACGTACAGGCCGCCGCCCAGAAGGAGTCCGGCGACGAGGGGCGCCGGCACCGGTCGGAACTCGCCGGAGGTGACACCACCGGCGACCAGCTGTTCGACGACGGACAACGCGAACTGGAAGTGGCGGTCCAGCAGACGCCGGGCGGCGTGGTCGTCGGCCAGTTTCTCGGCGAAGGTGGCGGTGCGACGCTGAAGCTCCAGTCCGGCACCGAAGTAGGCGCGGATCCGGCCGGCGAAATCTCCGGCCCGGGTGACGGCCTCCAGGCCGGCCCGTCCCATGCGGTGCAGCAACCTGTCGAGGATGACCAGGACCAGCTCGTTCTTGGAGGGGGCGAGTTCGTAGAGGGTCCGCCGTGAGCATCCCACCGCCGCCGCCAGCCGGGCGACGGTCATCGAGCCGAACTCCTCGGCCACCATCAGGGTCTCGAGTTGGTCCAGGACCTCGCGGTGGCGGGTGCTCAACTCCGTCTCGGCCCGGCGGGAGAGCAGGGGCCGGGGTCGGCCGCTGAGATCGAGGGTGAACCGGGAGTCGGTGCTGCTTTCGGTCTTGGGGGGATGGGCCACCCCGGCCTCCCGGGAATTGGCGGTACCGGATTGCCCGCGACCGTACCACCGCCTGTTCGTGACCCGACAGTGGGCTACTCCTCGGGCTTGCCCAGGAGGTCGCGGGCGATGGCCACGGTCTGGATCTCATCGGTCCCGGCGTAGATCTGGAGCACCTTGGCGTCACGGGCCAGCTGCTCGACGTGGAACTCGGCCATGTAGCCGTTCCCGCCGTGGAGCTGCACCGCCTCCAGGGCCACCTCGGTGGCCATCCGGGCGGAGTAGAGCTTCATGGCCGAGGCCTCGGCGAAGGTCATGGTGCGTCCGGCCTTGGACATCTCGATGGTGCGGAACACCAGGTTCTGGACGTTCATGCGGGCCACCTCCATGAACGCCAGCTTCTGCTGAATGAGCTGGAAGTCTCCGATCCTCTGCCCGAACTGGCGACGGTCCCGGGCGTACTGCACGGACTGCTCCAGGCACTGTTCGATGATCCCCAGGGCCATGGCCGCCACCCCGGCCCGTTCCTGTTGGAAGGTGGCCTTGGCCCCGGAACGACCCCCGGCCGGCACATCCTCGGTCTCCCCGATCAGGCGGTCGCGGCCGACCCGGACGTCGTCGAGGAAAAGCTCGCCGGTGGGGGAGGAGTGCATACCCATCTTGCGTAGCGGAGGCGACTGTTCGAGGCCCGGCATGCCGCGGTCCAGCACGAAGCTGAGGACCTTGCGGTCGGCGGGATCGTTGCCCTCGTTCAGCTTGCAGATGAACACGATCGTGTCGGCGTAGGGGCCGTTGGTGATGAAGGTCTTGGACCCGTTGAGGATGTACTCGTCTCCGTCCCGCCGGGCGGTTGCCAGCATCGACCCGAACGCATCGGAGCCCGAGTTGGGCTCGGTGATGGCCCAGGCTCCGATCTTCTCCATGGTGAGCAGTTCGGGGACCCAGCGCTTCTTCTGGGCGATGGTTCCCTTGGAGGAGATAGCCGAGGCGGTGAGGCCCATCGATACCCCCATTGCGGTGACCATTCCGGGGCAGTGGCGGCACAGCTCGATGGTGGGGATGAGGGTGAACGCCGGGTCTCCTCCGGGCCGCCCGGGGGGCTTCTCGTCGGGATCCACCTCCCCGGCGGCGACGGCCTCCTCGTGGGCGATTCGTCGGGCGAAGGAGTCCCGGGCCATCTCGTCCATGCCGAAGGTGCGGAACATCTTGCGCAGCACGTCGTAGGGAGGTAGGTCACCGTGCTCGAGGTCATCCCGGATGGGGACGATCTCGGCCTCGATGAAGTCCTTCATCGCCTTCCGCAGCATCTCGTGCTCTTCGGCCCATTCGTACATCGTCAGCCATCTCCGTGTGGTGCGTGGATCCAGGAGCGACAGTAAGGCCGCCCGACCCCGCGAACCAATGCGGGGGTCCGGGCCGGTCGTCCGCTGTCAGGTGACCGAGGCCAGCAGGTCGGCGGCGTTGTCGTGGGCTATCCGTCGCCTCTCCGACGGCGGCAGGGCGGCCGCCTCGAGGGCCTCCCAGCGGGTCCGGGGCCCGAACACCGGGGTGTCGGTGCCCATCATGACGCGGTCGGCGCCGTAGACGGCGACGGCCAGTTCGATGGCCCGGGGACCCATCGTCGAACAGTCGACCCACAGGCGCTTCATGACCTCGGAGGGGAGAGGCTCGCCGGGGCGGCGGACCTCGGAGACCAGATCCATCCGTTCGATCATGGCCGGCAGGGAACCACCCAGGTTGGCCACCTGGACCGGCACCTCGGGCCAGGGCTCGAGGAAGTCGGTCAGGGCCAGGGTCACCATCACGTGGGACAGCCGGTTCTGGATGTCTACGGTCACCCGGCGGTGCAGAGGGCTGTCGGCGTGGGTCCTGGCCGGATGGTTCGGCCCGTCACCGGGCAGGGGACCGGGATGCACGAACACCAGCCCACCGAGTTCGGCCACGGCATCGAAGACGGGCGCAAGGGTCTGAGCGGTGGCCAGATCCACGAAGCCGTCGCCGGGCAGGATCACCCCGGCCAGGCCCAACTCGGTGCGGGCCCGACGGTACTCCGTCGCGGCCTGTCCGAGGTCGGCCAGGGGAAGGGAGGCCAGTCCCACGAAGCGGCCGGGGTGCGCGGCCGCGATGGCGGCCACGCCGTCGTTGAACAGGCGGCACAGGGGGAGGGCCTCGGCGGCGGCCAGGGAGTCGACCCCGAACAGGCCCGGCAGCGAGAGCACCTCGGTGTGGACACCGGCGCGGTCCATCAGCTCCAGCCGGGCGGATGTGTCCACGAAGTGGGTGCTGTAGGGGATGCGACCGGTGTGGATGCCCAGGGTGGCGGATCCGTCGGGCTCCACGTCGATGTCGGGTGGTGTCTCCCGCCGCTGCAGCTCGGCCACCAGGGGTCCGGGCAGGCAGTGGGTGTGCATGTCGATCACGGCCGGCCTCAGAGCAGTTCGGGGTCGCGGAACTGGAAGTAGTCGATCACGGTCGGCCTCAGAGCAGTTCGGGGTCGCGGAACTGGAAGTAGTCGGGGGCGGGGGCGCCGGCGAGGCGGCAGAAGGTGTCGATGTTGCCGATGTGGTAGTTGCGATGCCCGTAGATGGCCCACAGGAAGCTTCCGACCGACCAGCGATGGTTGCTGAACACGATCGGCGTGGCCAGGCGTTCGGCGTCGAACGAACGGAGGATCTCCATGTTGGCGGAGTGCATCACCAGCGACTCGGCCAGATAGTCACCTTGGACCAGGCGGGCCTCCATCTCCTTGTCGAGGGGCAGGGGGATGGTCTCCTCGGGCCGGGCGGCGGCCAGGTTCCGGACCCAGAGGTGTTCGCCCACCACCAGATGTAGGTACAGGTTCTCCACGGTCACGTCCTCGACGCGTTCGCCGAATCGGACGTCGGCGTCGGTGGGTGGCTTCCAGTGGAGCATCCCGGCGGGAAGCCGCCTGACGGCGTCGTGGGTGAACAGCACCAGCTGGTCGTAGAAGTGGAGGAATCGATCGTGGTCTTCGTTCATGGTCTGTCTCCTGTTCGCCGTTCGGGGCGCACGCAGCCGGGCACGGTCGCCTTGCCCCGGTGGTGCCCCTGGGCCATCGCCCACCACAGCTTGGCCCATGGGACCCTGCCGCGCCCCGTGCACCGCACGGGACGACACAATGGATGTCCCCGGTCGGGTCGCGACCGGGACCGCCGGCACGGGAGACGTCACGATCAGGACAGCCAGTCGATCCGTGGTGACCTCCCACCCGACGGGCGGGCGGAGGGTCGGGGCGCTGTTCACCGTCGCGGCGGTCTGGTCATGGGGCCTGCTGGCGGTGGCCCGGTCGCTGGGCGGTACTGCCCCCTCAGCCGTGGTGGCCGCTCTGCGGGCCGTGGCCGCCGCGGGGCCCCTGGTGGCCACCCATGTCCTGCTGCGGCGGACCGTCGCCTATGAACAGCGCACCTGGTTCTGGCGCCGGTACCTGGAGATCAGGTCGGTGAGCAGGAACTGGTGGGCGGCCGCCGTTCTGCTGGCCTCCGTGCCTCCGATCGCCGCCGCCGGGATCGACTGGTCGGGCTGGGGC